>CAZVYV010000300.1:0-4258 GCA_964630985.1 uncultured Occallatibacter sp. | reverse complement strand
TCCCAGAAATGCGGGTCCGCTGCCGTAATCGAGATATCTGCGGGACCCGTCGTGTCGAAGCTGACAAATTCGTAGTTTGAAGCAGCGTGCGCCACATCGACCCGCTGGTTGTTCACAGTGATGGCGAAGAAGCTGTTGCGCATTTCATCGGGGACGGGTGCGGCCTGGACGACCTGCGCGGCGGCGCCAGCAGCGCTGGTGAACACGAGAAGGAAAACGAAGAACGCGCGAGAACCCGGCAACAGGCAAAACCCTCAGAATGGATTCTGGAAACCAGACCAATGTAGCACTGGGATGGCAAAGTCGGCAGTGAGCGACACTTCCTCCCTCGACTATGTATAATTCGGGACGCGAAGAATATAGAGGGTACTAAACATTCTCCAGGAGGGCCCCAAAATGCAGTTGTCCCGTGTTCCAGCCTTTGCTTCTTCCATTCTCCTTTCGGCCGCGCTTGGTCTCTCTGCTCCGGCTTCAACTGCACAAACCAAACCAATCGCCATCAACGGCTCCGTAACCATTGTTGAGAGCGCGCAGGAGCCGGGCCCTGTCCATCGCGCGACAGAAGACCTGCGGAATGACTTTGCCAAGGTCTTTGGGCAACAGCCGAAGCTCGTGACGAGTCTGAGCGAGGCCGGTCCGGTCACGATCCTGATCGCGCAAAATCAAAATGCGCCGGCCGAAGCCGGCTGCGCCGCGGCCAGTGGCACGGAGGCATTTGCATTCTCGCTTGGCAGCGCCGGCAACAAGCGCGTGGTTTGCCTCACCGGCACTGACATACGCGGCACCATCTTCGCCATCTACGAATTCTCGCAGCACATCCTCGGCGTGGACCCGATGTATTTGTGGACGGACAAACAGCCAGCGAAGCGCGCGACCATTTTGCTGCCCGCGGACTTCGTCCGCACCTACCCTAGCCCTGTCTTCAAATATCGCGGCTTTTTCACCAACGACGAGGATCTGTTAAGCGGATGGATTGTGCCGGCGAAGGGCGATCAAACGGGAATCTCGCTCAAGGCCTGGGAAATGGTGTTCGAAACCACTTTGCGTCTGAAGGGCAACATGGTGGTGCCGGGCACGTGGATATTCCCCGATGACGCGCAAGTGCACGCGGCGACAGAGCGCGGTTTGATCATCAACCAGCACCACGCCATCCCGCTCGGCGTCAACGTGGCCCGCTGGCCGGCGGATGTGCCCTACAACTACTCCACGCACCCTGAGATTCTGGAGCGCGCCTGGACCAACGCAGTGAACCTGTACAAGCCCGACGAGGAAATCTTATGGAGTGTCGGCCTGCGCGGTCTTTCGGATTCGAGCTACGCGTCGCTCGATGAGAGCGTGCGCAACAACGATCCGCTCCTCGGTCAGCGCATCAGCGACGCCATCGCCGACCAGATGAAGATCGTGCGCGCGAAGTACCCCAATGCGCAGTTCGTCACCGATCTGTGGCAGGAGGGCGCGCGCCTCATGCAGGAAGGCTACCTGAAGATTCCGCCCGAGGTCAGTTTGGTGTGGGCCGACACTGGCTACGGCGACATGCAGGATGGCGGCAAGGTTGCGGATGGCCAGGGAATGTACTTCCACGTGGCCATGATGAATGGCCAGGCAAATCAACTCTCGGAGATGGTTTCCGTGAAAATTATCCAGTCCGAGATCGGGCGCTACATCAAAGCCGGCGCAACTTCATACTTTCTGGTAAACACAAGCGACATTCGGCCGTATGTGATGACCACGCGAGCAGTGATGAATATGGCCTGGTCTGGCAATTTGACAGGTGAACCCGCGACCTCAGGAGGAACGCAGACTGCGCCGGGCAGCGACAACGAAGATGCGTATTATCGCCGCTGGATCACAGAGGAGTTTGGTCCGCGCTCCGTTGACGCTTTGACCAAGACTTATAAAGACTACTTTGCCGCGCCATCGTTGCGGCCTCCGTTCGGCCCGCCGCGGTTCACCTCGGCCAGAAACACGCCGCCGCCGATGCCTGCGCCGAGGAGCAATGTTCCCCTCTTTGAGGGTGATAATCACTACCACTCTGAAGTACGCCGGTTGATTGTTGACGCTTTGAGCGAGCATCAGGTGATTGCTATCCCCAGCCAGTCCCCAAAGTGGACACAACCGCGCGTGATGCCGCAATCGAACCCGGAGATGCGCGCGTCCCTTATCGATCGCGACATCAAGGACTGCGCCGACGCTCAGCCGCGCTGGGATGCAGCGTGGAAGGAAGCCGTCGCCGCGAAAAGCTTGATCAATCCCGCATCCAGCAACTATTACCAGGAAGCAGTCCTGACCATGATCACCATCAATCGGGAAAGCAACCACATGCTGTTTGAGGTGGCAAGCGCCGTGAAGGACTCGAACGACGGCGACAACGCGAAGGCTCAGAGCGAAACCGCCGAAGCGCTTCGGGCACTGGACGAAATTCAGACCTCGATGCACGCTGCCGAATATGGCAAGTGGAAAAACTGGTATCGCGGCGATTGGCTCACGGGCGTCTATCGCACACACGAGCTGGTTCAGGCTTATGCCGATCACCTTAAGGACCCGATGGCCAAGCTACCCGCGCCGGCCTCCTGGAGCGGGTGGGAGGGCTACTTCCACATCATGGAATACGAGGGCGACCGCTCTGTGGATGTTCAATGAGGCACACGCAGAGTGATCCGATGAATAAATCGGCACTCAGGGTTTGGTGAGCAGACCCTGAAGGCCGCACCCAATGGCCTCGAAACTTACGCACTCGGGCGATTTCCAAATATAATCTTCTTAGGTTCCCCACTCGCCGCAACGCGCTCGGTTAAATCGCGCCGGTCTCGATGGGAACCGCGCACGGGTGCTGCCTTCTACATGAATCAAGAAGAACTGATCCTGGTGACCGGCGCGACGGGGTTTCTGGGCGCTCAAGTGGTCCATGAGCTGCTCCAGCGTCAACCACACGCCAGACTTGCCCTTCTCATCCGCCCCCGTTCCGGCCAGACTCCTGCGCAACGCGCGGCATCGATCATAGAACCGGCAGACTTGTCGCGCGTCCAGGTTTATGCGGGCGACGTGAGCGAGCCCAACTGCGGGTTGGACCCTTCGACACTGGAGCATTTGTCTACGGATGTGACCCGGGTGATTCACTGCGCCGCAACCGTGCGCTTTGACCATTCGCTGGAGCAGGCCCGGCTCATGAATGTCGATGGTACGCGGAAGATGCTGGACTTTGCCGCGTCCATGCCATTGCTCAGGAGCTTTGTCTACGTCGGTACTGCGTACGTGGCGGGAGAGCGTGAAGGATTGATCCGCGAAGATGAGCTCGACGTGGGCCAGCACTTCCGCAACACCTACGAGCAAACCAAAGCCGAAGCCGAGGCGCTGGTGCGTTCCCGCATGGGCTCACTTCCCTGCGTAATTCTGCGTCCAAGCATCATCGTGGGCGATTCGCAGACTGGGGTCACTTCCAGCTTCAAAATGCTCTACTGGCCGCTCAAGATCTACTCGAGAAGGCTCTGGCGCACCGTGCCGGGTTTCCGCGACGCAGTGCTCGATATTGTGCCCGTCGATTATGTGGCCAAGGCCGTCGTCCAGCTTGCGTTCGACGAAAGGGCTGTGGGCGTCACCGTTCACCTATGCGCAGGGCCCAAAGGGAGCGCCACGATCGAGCGCGTCGCCAGGCGCGCAGCGGAGTACTTCAAGGTTCGCGAACCTCGATATGTTGATCCCAAAATCTTCTTTGCTGCGGTCCGGCCGCTGCTGTCTCTCTTGCTCTGGGGGCGGAAGCGTCGCGTGCTGGTTGACGGCGCCGCCTACCGCGATTACTTCACCATGCGCATGCAGTTCGATACCACGAATGCCGAGCGCCTGCTCGGACCCGTGGGAATTACCCCGCCGCCCGTGATGGATTATCTCGACCGCCTGCTGCACTACTGCGTAGCCAGCGATTGGGGACGCAAGGAAGTCCCGGCATAATGAGTCTCCTTCGCCAAATTCGGCTCGCTCGCGATCGAAGCATTACCGTCGCCAACCTGGTCGACGAAATGCTTCGGCGCAAGGGTGATTCCGAAGTTTCGGTGAGTGTCACTGGAAACTTCCAGCTCTCTGATCTGCACGCGGCAATCTGCGAGATCGATGGTTTCCTTCGCCGATCCATCGGCCTGCGTCCCGCCGAACCGGTTGCTATCTATTGCACCAACGATCACCACTGCTTCCACTGGTTCCTGGCCATCATCCGCGCCGGTGGTATTGCCGTTCCGCTGAACCCGCAGCTCTCTCTCAGCGAAGT
>CAZVYV010000299.1:0-4264 GCA_964630985.1 uncultured Occallatibacter sp. | reverse complement strand
GCCTTGCTCCGCCCATTGCTCTGGAAGCCACGTCTGGAGAGGATTGTACCCTCCCGCCTGCCGGCCAAGCTAAAGTGCTGGCCGCCTCGGCGAGACTCATCGTTGGGGTCATGGAAACGCCAATCGCGTCCGTAGCCATCACTTCTCCACTCGCGGAAGATGCAGACTGTGCGTATGAGTAGACGAAGAAATGGGGCAATTGTAAGCAGAGGATCGGTGGTAAACCGGCTTTGCGGCGGGATGGCAGGCAAAGGGGTTATGGAGAGCCGGCCGGGAGGGGGTCGGCGGCTCCCGCTACACTGGGAAGCGATGAGCGGAAACCTGTTTGAGCATGAGGCAGCCGGTAGCGGAAGCGCCGGCGGGTGGTTCACTGCGCACTGCGACGGCGGCTCGAGGGGCAATCCGGGGCCTGCGGGCTATGGGGCGGTGGTCGAGGACCCGGAGGGCCGGGTGGCGGCGAAAATGAGCGAATATCTCGGCCGCCAGACCAATAATTATGCCGAATACAAGGGACTACTGGCGGTGCTGGATTGGGCGCTGGCGAATGGGGCAAAGCGGCTGCGGGTGGTTTCGGATTCGGAGCTGATGGTGCGGCAGATGAAGGGCCGCTACAAGGTGAAGAGCCCAGGGCTGCGGCCGCTGTGGGAGGAGGCGCAGCGGCTGGCGCTCAGGCTGGAAGGGTTTGAGATGCGGCACACGCTGCGGGGCGGGAATAAAGAGGCCGACCGGTTGGCAAATGAGGCGATGGATGAGGGGATGAAGCAGCGGGGATAGCGGAGATCGCGGGGCCGGCGGATCTAGCGTGGTGTCCCTGAAGTTCGCGGCATAGGTCCAAGGGTGAAATGCAGGTCCTTCGACTGCGTTTGGCTCAAGAAACGAGCCAAACTCCGCTCAGGATGACTGCCAATTTATGCTGCGCATTCACGATCCGTTGCGGCTGAAGTCGTTGCGCCAGGTGTGGCCGGAGTGTTCGAGCAAGTGGTCGGAACACTCGGGGCCCCAGGAGCCAGCAAAGTAGTTGGGAAATACCTGCGGTTTCTTGGCGGCCCAGGCTTGGAGGATGGGCGTGTAGAGAGCCCAGTTGGTTTCGACGCCGTCGCGATGGGCGAAAAGAGTCTGGTCGCCGAGCATGGCGTCGAGGAGCAGGCGCTCATAGCCGTTGGCGCTGGACTTGCCGAAGGCGGACTCGTAATCGAAATCCATATTGACGGGGCAGACGGCCATCTCAGAGGTGGTTGGGACTTTGGCGCCGAAGCGCAGGGATATGCCTTCGTCGGGCTGGATGCGGATGGTAAGCAGGTTGGGCTGAATCTCCGCGCAGGGGCCGGAGGTGGCCATGCGATTGAAGATGAGCAGGGGCGGCTGCTTGAACTGGATGCTGATTTCGGTTGCGCGCTTCTTCAAGCGCTTGCCGGCGCGCAGAAAGAAGGGCACGCCAGCCCAACGCCAATTCTCAATTGTAAGGCGGAGAGCGGCGTAGGTCTCGGTGCCGGAATCAGGATTGACGCGATCTTCATCGCGGTACCCGACGACGTGCTCGCCACCGACGATGCCGGGGCCGTATTGGCCGCGGACAGTGTTCAGGATGGGGATGGCAGGGATGGCCTGCCAGACTTTGAGTTTTTCGCGACGCACACTCTCAGACTCAAAACTGGAGGGCGGCTCAAGGGCGACGAGCGCAAGCAGCTCCATCATGTGGTTCTGAACCACGTCGCGCAGAGCGCCGGCCTTCTCGTAAAACGGGCCGCGGCCTTCGACGCCGAGGGTTTCAGCGACGGTGATCTGGACGTGGTCAATGTAGTTGCGTTTCCAGATGGGCTCAAAGATGCCATTGGCGAAGCGGAAGATGAGGAGGTTCTGGACGGTCTCCTTGCCGAGGTAGTGATCGATGCGGAAGACCTGGCTCTCGTGGAAAACGGCATTCACCTGACGGTTGAGTTCACGGGCTGAGTCGAGGTCGTGGCCGAAGGGTTTCTCGATAACGACAGCGACGCGGCCTTTCTCAGGCTGCGCCATATTCTGCGCGCCAAGATTTTCAATGATGCCGGTGAAGAACTCGGGGGCCGTGGCGAGATAGAAGAGGCGATCGGGGCCGATTCCCTTCTCCGTTGCAATGCGGTCGAGCTCGGTTCTTAAATTGGCGTAGTGGGAGGGATCGTCAAAGTTAAGGGGAAAGTAGCTGATGTTGGAAACGAATCCGTCGAGTTTTGGGTCTTTCGCGTCGACGCCTCCAAATTCGATGATGCCGGAGCGCATGTCTGCGGCGAATTCGTCCCCGAGCGGCCGGCGCGCGACACCGACGATGGCAAACTTTTGAGGCAGAAGATTGCTTTGCCAGAGATGAAAAAGCGCCGGAAGGAGCTTGCGTTTCGTGAGGTCGCCGGAGGCGCCAAAAATAACCAGGATTCCCGGATCGGGAATGCGCTCAGCTCCCTTGGGGAGTTGAGAGAGATCCTGGGGGCGCACTGTCATTTGCATGGTGGCCATGGGCCTGTTCACCTCCAACGAGGAAATGCAGCTTTCAGCTTCTAGCCGCTAGCTCCTAGCTCGGAGTTTGAAGACTCGGGTCCTCAACAAAGCCCTGAACGGCTAAAAGCCAGAGGCCAGGAGCTAGTGGCTGAATTTACTTCTTGGCTTTGGCGAAGCGCTTGTTGACTTCGGCCCAGTTGACGACGTTCCACCAGGCAGCGAGGTAATCGGGGCGGCGGTTCTGGTACTTGAGATAGTACGCGTGCTCCCAGACGTCGTTGCCGAGGATGGGATAGAGCCCCTGCGAGAGCGGCGAATCCTGATTGGCGCTGGTGATGACCTTGAGCTTGCCGCCGGTGAAGACCAGCCAACCCCAGCCGGAGCCGAATTGCTTGGCTGTGGTCTCATTGAAGGTCTTCTTGAAAGCCTCGAAGTCGCCAAAGTCGGCGGTGATCTGCAGGGCGATGTCGCCCGAGGGGCTGCCGCCGACGCCGGCCGAATTGGCCGGTCCCATGATGGTCCAGAACATCGAGTGGTTGGAGTGGCCTCCGCCGTTGTTGCGCACAACGCCGCGAATATCTTCAGGGACGGCGTTGAGATCGGTGATGAGGTCGTCGACGGACTTGGCGGCGAGCGTGGGGTGAGTGGCCAAGGCGTTGTTCACGTTGGTGATGTAGGTCTGGTGGTGCTTGTCGTGGTGAAGCTTCATCGTTTCGATATCGATGAACGGCTCAAGCGCCGAGTACTCGTAGGGAAGCGGTGGTAACTCGTATGCCATTGGGGAAAATCTCCTTCGTTCGGATTGTACTTTGTGGGTGCGGCCAGGACGAATTGAGTGTTGGTTAAATTCAGCGGCCAGGCGGGAATGCCTTCTATCAAGATGGATGCGGAAACAGGTGGCAGGGGTGCGGGAAAGTTCATAGAGTGAGATGCGAGGGCAGGCCTGGGCGGGTTTGGGCCCGAATCGAAGTTTTCGGCGGCGAGACCAAAGCACGCGGGACAATCCCAGCCAGGATGCTCTACAATTCCGCAAAAAACGATCCCACCCGATGCGAGCACTCGCCCAGGGTTCTGAATAGGGGTAGGATCCGCGGACATGAAGACGGCGACTGGAGGGCTAAATAACTGTGGAAGTGAAGAGAGTGAGGCAAAACTATCTGGCCATCGCGGTTGCCGCGGTGGCGTGTTTCCTTTTTGAGGCAGCCTGGTACTCGTTTTTCTTGCAAGGCTGGCTTAACGGAATTGGGCGCACGCAAGCCTGGCTGATGAGCCAAGGAGTGAATCCAGCGCTGCAGTATGGCACGGCGCTGATTTCAGCGGCCTTGATTGCCGCGGCGATCTCATGCGTGACGCAACTAACCGGGCCGCAGACGGCGCTGCGCGGAATGAAGGCGGCAGCGCTGCTGTGGCTGGGTTTCGTGCTGACGACGTGGGCGACCGAGTATGTCTTCGAGGTACGCACCTATGCTTTATTCGCTATCAACACCGGGTTCTGGCTGCTGGGCATGGTGATCATGGGTGCGATTGTGGGAGCGTGGAAGAAACGGGGACCAAGGGAACAAGGGACCGAGTGAACAAAGAGCTGAGTGAACGAAAAAGAAGACCTTCCATTCATGGCCGTACTTCGGCTCAGATTTCCGCAGTCCGCGCCAAGTTCGAGCACGGCCAAGGTACGTAATTTCCTTTATTCCGGCGGCGGATAGAACGGCAGCTTGTCGTTCTTGGCGTTGGCGCGGCGGACGGTGGCATCGCCGAAGAGCAGCGCCGGAGCGAGGACGGTGGTGGGCGGGTCACC
>CAZVYV010000298.1:0-4307 GCA_964630985.1 uncultured Occallatibacter sp. | reverse complement strand
CCCGGTCGTGCGGAATGCGCGCGGATTTGCCACAAGCCAAGGTTCCCGGGAAGAATAGGCACTATGCGAACAGAGCTTTCCTTTGCCCCGATTGCGGGGATCCAAACTGAATTGCTGGCTGTTTTAGCCGCCGACGCCCAAACTGCCAAAGGCCCCGAGGCAAAACCGCAGCTCACGCTGCTGACCGCAGATCCGGCTGTCCAGGCCGCTGCGGCCGGTGTGCTTGGGACCGGCGAGTACAAAGCCAGCGTCAACGAAACTGTGCTGCTGCACGCTCCGGCGGGGATCGCGGCCAAGCGGCTGCTGATTGTGGGGTTGGGAAAGCTTGCCAAGGCGACGATTCATTCGGCGCGCGACGCTGCAGGGACGGCAGTGCGCTTTGCCAAGCCGCGAGGGATTCGGGAGGTGGTGCTGGCGCTGCCTTCCTCGGAAGGTCTGCGCGGCGCAGCCGGCGTTCGGGCTGCGGTGGAAGGCGCGTTTGTGGGCGATTTTGACGCGGACACTTACCGTAGCGATCGCAAGGACCAAAGCATTCAATCGTTCACGCTTGCGGTTGCAGGAGATGCGGACCGCGCGGCGGTTGAAGCGGCGTTTGCCGAGGGCGCGACGATCGGCGAGAGCCAGAATTTTGCGCGTTCGCTGGTGAACGAGCCGGGCAACAAGCTGACGCCGACCATCCTGGGAGAGCGGGCCGCGCTGATGGCGCAGGAAGTGGGCCTGGGCTGGGAAGTGCATTCGACGGAGAAGCTGCATGAGCTGAAGATGGGCGCGTTCTGGAGCGTATCGCAAGGCTCGGCTGAGCCACCGGCGCTGATTGTGCTGCGCTATGAGCCCGAAGGTGTAAAGGATGGGCCCGTGCTCGGGCTGGTGGGCAAGGGAATTACGTTCGATACCGGCGGCATTTCGATCAAGCCCGCAGACAACATGGAAAAGATGAAGTACGACATGGCCGGAGGAGCGGCGATGATCGGAGCGATGCGCGCGATTGCGCTGCTCAAGCCAAGGGTGCGGGTGATCGCAATTGTTTTGGCGGCGGAAAACATGCCTTCAGGCACGGCGCAAAAGCCAGGCGACGTGCAGACGGCGATGTCGGGCAAGACCATCGAGATCATCAATACTGATGCCGAGGGACGGCTGGTGCTGGCCGACGGACTGACATACGCGCGGCAACTAGGCGCGACGCATTTGATTGACGCGGCCACGCTGACCGGAGCTATATCGGTTGCGCTGGGCAAGATCAATGCCGGTGCATTTTCAAACGATGATGCGGCGTATAGCAAGTTCGAGTCGGCGCTGACGGTTTCGGGAGAGAAATTCTGGCGGCTGCCGCTGGGCGAAGGCTATGCGGAACTGATCAAGTCCGACATCGGCGACATCAAGAACACCGGTGGACGATGGGGCGGAGCCAGTATCGCAGCGGAGTTCCTGCACGTGTTCGCCGAAGACACTCCGTGGATCCATCTGGATATTGCGGGAACGGCGTGGGTTGAGGATTCGCGGCCCTTCATCGCCAAAGGACCGAGCGGTATCGGGGTGCGGTCGATTTTGGAGTGGGTGCGGAGCTACGAATAGGGGCGCGCGCCGGCAGGTCAGCGAGTCAGCAAGTCAGCGAAGGTCACTGATCTTGCACGGCATCGCATCTGAAGATTCCCAATCCACATTTGAATTCCCTCATTGCGGAATGACTCCTTGAAGTTGGGCGGGTTTGTGCCGATTTAAGAGGAGAACCCGACCTTGGTAGTGGTATGCGCGAAGGCGAGGTGCGCGACCAAAACCAGGTGCGATGGGGCCGGAACGCGGGGTGAGAGAAGATCTCCGATGACCTGCTGCAACGAACTGCTGGAAGCCGCGTTTGACGCCGTCCCTGAGGGCGTTGCCCTGGTGGGCTTGGAGGGCGAGGTGGTGCTGTGGAACCAGGCGGCGCAGGGCATCACCGGCTTTTCGGCAATCGAGGTGCTGGCTCGGCCGCTTCCTGAAGGCCTGGAACCGCTTTTGCTGGGGGAATCTGCAGGCTGTTGTGGGACGGCGGGAGCGAGCCCACGAGCGCTGGTGCGCGCACGGCACAAACTGGGCCATGGAGTTCCCGTGATCGCTCGATATTTGGTATTGCGCGACGAACTGGGGGGACAGATCGGCGGCGCGGCACTGTTTCATCCCGCGGAGAGCCTGGACGCGCTGCCGCACGGGGAGAGCAGCAACGACTCGGGTATGGATGAGGCCCGGGAAGAATTCGAAGAACGACTGCAAACCGAGTTCGACGATTTCAAGCGCGGCGGACCGCCGCTCAGCATTTTGTGGATTGGAGTGGACCAGGCAGAGGATTTGCGCAAGTCGCATGGCGCAAGCGCCTGCAACGCGATGCTCGAAAAGGTGCGGCATGCGCTGGTCCAAGGGCTACGCCCGGCCGAGGAGATGAGCCGGTGGGGCGACGGCGAGTTTCTGATCGTGGCACACGAGCGCAGCGCGGAGATGCTGTCATCGCACGCATATACACTGGCGGGCCTGGCGCGGACAGCGGACTTTCGCTGGTGGGGCGACCGCGTGTCTCTCACGGTAAGCATTGGGGCGGCACAAGCCGGCGGCGACGGCACTGAAACGCTGGCGCAATTGCTGAGACGCGCGCAGCAGGCCATGGAAATGGGCAGCCGGACGGGAGGCAACCGGGCAACTGTCGCAGCGGCAAATGACGCGGCGACGGCTCCGGTGGAGGAGCGGACATGTTTGCCATCATAGGCATTGTTGTGGTGTTTGCCGCGATCATCGCGGGCTTCCTGATGGAGAAGGGTCACATTCTTGTCCTGATGCAACCTGCCGAACTTCTGATTATTGGCGGCGCAGCAACGGGCACACTGCTGGTGGCAAATCCGCTGCGCATCCTGAAGGACATTGTGGCGGGGTTGCTGGCGTCGCTGAAGGGCTCGCCGTTTACCAAAGCGCGCTACCTGAGCACGCTGAAGATGATGTACCAATTCCTGAACAAGGTGCGCAAAGAGGGCCTGCTGGCGGTGGAGATGGATGTGGAAAAGCCGGGCGAGAGCGCGATCTTCAAAAACTATCCGGAGTTTCTGAACGACCATCATGCGCGGGATTTTGTGTGCGACACGCTGCGCACGGCCATTACCGGCGGTGTAGAGCCGTTCGACATGGATCAGATGATGGAGCTGGACATGGAAGTACACCATCAATCGGCGGTGCAGCCGGCCGACTCGCTGAACACGGTGGCTGATTCGCTGCCGGGGCTAGGGATTGTGGCCGCGGTACTGGGCGTGGTGATCACGATGGGTTCGCTGGGGGGACCGCCGGAGGAGATCGGCAAGCATGTGGCGGCGGCGCTGGTAGGGACGTTTCTCGGGATTCTGCTTTGTTACGGACTGGTGGGGCCATTGGCTGCCAGCATGAAGAAGCTGGCGGACGAGCACAACGATTATCTGCACGTGCTGCGCGTGTTGCTACTGGCGTTTCTCAAGGGCTCGGCGCCGATGATTGCGATTGAGCTGGGTCGGCGCGCGATTCCCGCATATGCGCGGCCTGACTTCGACGAGATGGAGAAGAACTGCAAGAACAAAACTGAGCCAGTGGAAGCGCCCGCAGCAGCGGCGGCGTAGGGACAGGGACCAGGGACCAGGGACTGAGGGACCGAATGGCGGCGAAGACGCAATCCATCATCGTGATCAAGAAAAAGGGTGGTCACGGAGGCCATCACGGAGGCGCGTGGAAGGTTGCGTATGCCGATTTCGTGACCGCAATGATGGCACTGTTCATCGTCTTGTGGCTGATGGCCCAAAACGATCCGGTGAAGAAAGCGGTGGCGGGATACTTCAACGATCCGAGGGGAACGGCGAACCTGCTGGGAACGACGATGGCTGGAAATGGCGTCGCAGTGACGCAGAACGACCAGAACACGAAGCGGCTGGAGGAGTTGAAACAAAAGCTCGAAGCAGAGATCAAGGCCAAAAAGGAATTGGAAAAGCTGAGCAAGCAGATTGAGATCACGATCACTCCCGAGGGGCTGCGCATCGAGTTGATCGAAGATAAGAACGGTACGTTTTATCAGAGCGGCAGCGCACAACTGAGCCCCAACGGGCAGGAACTCCTGTCGCTGCTGGCGGCGGAGCTGAAGACGTTGCCCAACCAATTGCTGATTGAAGGGCACACAGACGCGGCGCAATATTCGACCGACGCGAACTACAGCAACTGGGAGCTTTCCGCCGACCGGGCGAACTCCGCGAGGCGGCTGCTGCAACAGGATGGAGTGCGCAGGGACCAGGTGACGCAGGTACGCGGATTCGCGGACCAGATGCTGCGCG
>CAZVYV010000297.1:0-4324 GCA_964630985.1 uncultured Occallatibacter sp. | reverse complement strand
AATCGCCGCGCGTTTCTGCGCTTTTTTGCCTGCGCAGAGGATTGGTCGCTCGAATCGCCTGACAAGCCGTTGCCCGAGGCCGTGTCGTCTGGAAAAGAGCCGCTGCTGATTCTGGGCGCGATTGCGGGCGGGTGAAAAAACCGGGAACCGGGAACCGAGAGGGAATGATTGATGGGTTCTTTCGCCCGCTGACGCGGGCTGACGATTTCAATTGCAATGGCTGACCCCAGGCTTGCGCCTGGGGCTATTTTCTTGTGCCCGCTGCGCGGGCTGGGTTGAGGCTTCTATGGATGAGTCGCCAGATACTTTTTGAGCGGATCCCAATAGCGCATGTGCCATCCGGGATCAAGGTGGTCGAAGTCGCCTTCGGGGAAGCCGGTGTGGTCGAGCACGAGGGTGGTTCCGCCACTCGAAGCCTTCAATTCAAATCGAACGACTGAGTAGACGCCCGGCTGCCAAGACGTGGGGCGCCATGCCTGCACAATGAGCCGGTTGGAAATGATCTCGATGTTCCGGCCCTCGATCAACCCGCCGAAAGTATTGAATGCGCCGCCTGGGGTGGGGTCGATGGTCGCGGCCATTCCGGTGCAGACAGCAAACTCTTTGGAATCCAAGAGAATGTGGAAGATGCGTTCCGGCGGGGCATTCAGTTCGATCTCTTGATGGAGTGAGGTGCGCGATTGGTTGGGGGATGTGGCGGGTTGCTGACCAGCACTTGTCTGCTGCGCGAAAACAGGAAGCCGCGAAGCGGAAAGTGCAATTCCGGACGCCGCCACGGAGAGCGCACGGCGGCGCGTGATTTGGGTGGTGCAGCTGTTCATGCGGACCTCACAGATGTCTACTGCTACTGAGAATCATCGGAACACAGCAACAAGTTATGATCAAGAACATATTTTGTTCGACAGAGGCGCTTGGGATGGCAGATACTGTGCCGATTGGAGGACGACAGGATGCCATATCCGGACGGGCACCGCGTCGAGGTGAGGAAAAAGATCGTTGATAGCGCGCGCAGGCTTTTTAACCGCCATGGCTTTGAACAGGTGTCCCTTGACGAAATCATGTCGGGTGCTGGCCTGACGCATGGCGGATTCTACAACTACTTCAAGAGCAAGAGCGATCTTTATGTGGAGGCGCTGAATTGCTTTTTCACTGACCCGGAATGGAAGAACTGCTGGGAGGGGATAGAGATCAACCCCCGTTCGACGGACTTTGGGTCGCAAGTGATTCGCGCATATCTTTCGCGCCAGCATTTCGATGATGTGGAGAACTCGTGCCCGATGGTTGCTCTGCCTGCCGACGTGACGCGCGGCGGTCCGCAATTGAGGCGCGCATTTGAAACTGTGTTCGCGGCGATGGTGAGCATTCTCGAGAGGAACATGAATGGCCGCGGGCGAGAGGTTCGCGTTCGGGCGCAGGCTACGGCAGCGCTTTGCATTGGGGGCATGGTGGTCGCGCGCGCGATGGAGAATCGCGCGATGGCAGATTCGCTGCGCGAGGCATGCATGAGAGTCGCGCTGGATCTTGGCGGGAGAAGCGCGAGCCCAGCGAAGCGGCAGGCTCGAAGGCCGGCGAGATCATTGAAGGTTTCTTGACCAAAGCCTGGAGTTTTTCGGCAGGCTTCAAAAGGCCTTCACGACGTCGTCATGTGGGTCGTCCGCGTCGTCTGGCCGGGCTCCCGGACTGTGAATTTCGCGATCCGGACGTGCTTGGCAAGTCCAAGTTTTTTGAGCAACCAGATTCCGTAATAATTGGGGTCGAATTCATACCACGCAAGACCGTGCCGGGCTGAAACCGGATTCGCGTGGTGATTGTTATGCCAACCTTCGCCCCCGGTAAGCAGCGCCACCCACCAACTGTTACGAGAATCGTCCCGCGTGGTGAAGCGCCGCCCACCGTGGAGATGGGTTGCGGAGTTCACGAGCCATGTGGCGTGGAGACCGAGGGTAACGCGCAGGAATATGCCCCATAAAAACAGGCCTACTCCAGCCCTGATGCCGCCGATAAGAGTTCCCACCACCAGCAGACCAATCCCCAGAATGGTCAACGGGACCCAATGGTATTTGCTCAGCCAAACTTGCACGCGGTCCCTGGCGAGATCGGGAGCGTAATGGGCGAAGGCCTCAGTCTGACTATTGAGCGCACGGCCTGTGATGATCCAGCCCATGTGCGCCCACCATGTGCCTTCCCGTGGAGTGTGCGGATCGCCGAGGTGATCACTGTGCTGATGATGGATGCGGTGCGTTGCCACCCAGGCGATCGGACCTCCCTCCAGAGACAGTGTGCCGCAGACTGACAGAAAGTATTCGATAGCTTTCGGAACCTGGTAGCCGCGGTGCACCAGCAGGCGGTGATAACCCATGCCGATGCCGCAGTTGACCGCGAGAACATAAAGCGCTGCCGCGACAATCAAGTTGGTCCAGCTGAAGAAGAACAGAGCGGCAATTGCGCCCAGATGGAAGATGCCCATGAAGATGGAGGTAATCCAGACCACGCCTGACTCAGTTTGCGACCGCCCCATTTGAATGCCACCGGGCGACGCCGGCTCGCTGGCTAGCCGGATAACTTCTGGATTCTGACGCACTAACCTGTCGATGGATGGCCACAGATGCTGGTCAGGTGGCGCATCTTGCGTGGCCTTTTCGGTGAGAGCTTTCTCTGGCATGGGGATCTCTGGAGAATCCATTCACCTACATTTTTAGATGGTGAGGGGGCAGGTTGGATGTTCAGAACAGCACAGAAGTAGCGAAGAGTGAGCAGTGGACGATAAACAGTGCACAGTATGGAGCAGGGGCGGGACTAGCGCTCTTCCTTCCCGGGGCGGAGCATGAGATCGCGGATGGCTTCGCGGGGGTCCTTGCCTTCTTTGAGGATGAGCTCCATCTGCCCGGTGATGGGCATTTCGACATTGTGCTTGCGAGCAAGACCGAGAGCGGCGTGCGTGGTGTGAACGCCTTCCGCAACTTTGCCGCTGAGCGAGGCAAGAATCTCGGGCAGTTTTCGGCCCTGGCCGAGTTGCTCGCCGACCGTGCGATTGCGGCTGAGCGAGCCGGTACAGGTGAGCACCAGATCCCCGATTCCGGAGAGTCCGGCAAGGGTCTCGCGCCGTGCGCCGCATGCTACGGCGAGCCGCGTCATCTCGGCAATGCCGCGCGTGATGAGCGCGGCGGTTGAGTTGTAACCGAGGCCCACACCGACGGCGATGCCGGCGGCGATGGCGATGACGTTTTTGAGCGCGCCGCCCAGCTCGACCCCGATGACGTCGGTCGAAGTGTAAAGGCGGAGGGTTTCCGATGAAAATTCCTGCTGGATGAGGGCCGCGACTTCCGGATCGCTGAAGGCAACTGTGAGGGCGGTGGGCTGGCCGTGGGCGACTTCCTGCGCGAAGCTTGGGCCCGACAGCGCACCGATAGGGAGCAGAAGCCCGACCGGCTCGAGGGTTTCAGAAAGAACCTTGGTCATGCGGAAGAGAGTGTGGTCTTCAAGTCCCTTGGTAGCGCTGACGACAAACTGCCCGCTGCGCATATGGGCGCGGATGCGGAGGAGAGTGGGGCGGAGAAACTCTGAAGGAATGGCGGAGATGAGAATGTCGGCGGCGGCAATTGCGTCGCGGTCACCCGTAATTGTGACTGTCGGCGGGATGGGAAAGCCGGGAAGAAATTGAGTGTTCTCACCGGCATCGAGAATCTGGCGGGCAAGCTCGGGAGTGTGAGCCCAGAGCGAGACCTGGTGGCCTCCACGGTGGTTTAGGGAGAGCGCGATAGCGGTTCCCCATGCACCGGAACCTAAGATGGCGATGCGGCTCATGCTGGCTTGTGAGCTCCGATTCGAGATTCAGTGCCTGCGATCAGGCGCCGGATGTTCGGGTGGTGCTTGAGGATGATGAGCAGGGAGACGAGAGCTGCGGCCACGAAGAAAAAGGGCGGGCGAGCACCGGTGACGAGTAGCCAGGCAAAGATCGGAAAACTGAACGCGGCCACGATGGAAGAAACGGAAACATAACGGCTGATGGCGAGAACGACTGCGAAGACGCCAATGGCGGCCAAAGCGGCGATCGGCGAAACGACAAGGAAGACACCGAAACCGGTGGCCACGCCTTTGCCCCCGCGAAACCTGAGCCAGACGGGAAACATGTGGCCGAGCACGGCGCAAAGGGCCGCGAACGCCTCGACGGAGCGCATCGGTTCGGAGGACATCCAAAGGGAGCCGAGGTAGCCTCCGAGCCAGACGGCCGCGCAGCCCTTGAGGACGTCGAGGATAAAGGTGGCTGCGCCGAGACCCTTGCCGCCGGCGCGAAGCACGTTGGTGGCGCCGATGTTGCCGCTGC
>CAZVYV010000296.1:0-4325 GCA_964630985.1 uncultured Occallatibacter sp. | reverse complement strand
CGTGAGGCGGTGCTTCGTCTCGGGCCACTCCGACTCAAGAATGGAATAGCGCCATGAATTGCGCGCGATGAAGTCGGAAGCTATCCTGTGCGCGCGAAGCACGCCCTCGAACTTACCCCCGATACGCTCGATGGCCGCCTGCGAGCGCTTGTTGCGCGCGTCAGTGTGAAGGCAGACGCGGAGCATCCCCCACACTTCAAAAGCATGCGTGAGCATCAGCAGCTTGGCTTCAGTGTTTGCACCAGTGCGAATAGCCTGGTGCGCCAGCCATGTGTAGCCGATTTCGCACGTGTCGGGATCCTTGCGCCCGCGGCGCGGGTGACCCTCGGGCCAGGCCCAGCGATCGATGTCGAAAAAGCGCGTGGAGCCGATGACGACGCCATCTGCGATGCGGACAGTGGCGAAGGCCTGCACCGTGCCGGCTTCGCGACCTGCGAGCGCCGATTCAATGTAGCTGAGAACCGCGTCGCGGCCAATGGGCACGGCGCTCCACTGATAGAGCGAGGGACCGCCCGAAGATGCAGCGACGAGGCCGTCGGCGTGGTCGGGCGACAGCGGCTCAAGGCGAATGTGGCTGCCGATTAGAACAGGAAAGCCGTGATTCATTGCGGCCAGTGTAAGCGACAGATGGCACAAGCGCAATCGAGTAGCGGCAGCCGCAAACCCGCAGGCACATCAATGCGCCGCTTTCGGTCGTCGCTCCGCGGCTGCACGAGTAAGGCCTTTCAACTCGTGTTTTTTGCCAGCCACACCGAGCAGTCTACTGCGTTCCCAAACTGCCGTTGAATCCCGAAATTGCGCTGACGGGCACAGGCGCTGACAGGTCCACAATCGTCCCTCCGGCGCTCGTTACTTCAGCTTCAATAATGTTTGAGACCGCCGAATACGCGCCGCCCACGTTCACAATGATGCCGTAGCAGTAATAATCACCTGCCGTCACCGCATCGTCTGTATAGCTTGATGCTCCTGCGGCCAACGTAATCTGCATCCAGCTGGCGACAGAACTGCACTCGCTTGCGGACGCTACCTGCGCCTTGAGCAGAATCAGCGTACCCGCTGTCGGCGGCGTCCAGCTCAGCACCACGTCAGGCGGGGGCGCGTTATTCGTCCCCTTCGCTGTTCCGTCCGTCGCCGAGAAGTTGGAGAATCCGTAATGCGCAAGGTCCGCCGTCGTGCCGCCGACGTTCCAGAAGCCCATTCCCGGCGTGCCTGCTGTGTAGGTCGTGTCCGTCGCCGTAATGATGGCCGTGCCATTGTCATAGAGCGTCAGCAGCCCGTTGACGTTGGTCGCCATCAGCACGTCGCCGTTATGAACCTGCACCGCCGCGACGTTCGCGGTGGAGTTGCACGTCCCATCGTGGATGTAGCAGTAGGAGTTTAAGGGTCCATTCCACCTGGCCCACACGAAGTAGAGATTGCCGCTCAAGACGCTTACATCGCCTTCGTATCCCGTGATCGAGTTGGCGGTGACGGTTGTGTTCAGCCTCAACTCAACCTCTTCTTGTGATGAGGAATCCGTCGCACTAATCATCAGGGTCGCCTGCGCGGTCTGATTCTGGCACCAAGGACCACCGGCCAGAACTGCCGTCGAGTCGTTGTACGGCGGCGCTCCGTTCACGGCGGTTCCGAAAGCGTGGCCAGTCGTAGTCTGCACGTTGCTCCATTCCAGACCCGTTGTCCCGCCATTGATCCAGTTGCCGTCTTCAGAGATCGGGTCTTCCGGCGCGGACGGAGAGGGGAAGGCAGTCGAGTAGGAATGGCCGCAGGTACTTGACCCGGTCGAAACTGTCAGTGTCAAGGTCGCTGTCTTCGATACACCCGCGTAGGTCGCGGTAAGAATCACAGATTGCGAAGAAGTGAAGGCCGGGACCGTGGCTGTGAAACTTGCGCTTGCTGCCCCAGCCGCAATTGTCACCGAAGATGGAACTGTCACCGCCGAACTGTTGCTTGCAAGACTTACGATCGTCGAGGCGCTCGCTGCCGCACTCAACGCCGCGGTGCAGCTAGTCGTTCCCGCACCGGTGAAGGAAGTGCTGGCGCAACTCAGGCCGGTCAGCGTAGGAGCAGAGGAATTCGAGGAAGCGGCGGTCCATGTGTAGGTAGAAGAAGACCACTTCCCAGAAGCTTCCGAATACAGAAGTCCATAAATAGTCGCGCCGTTGGTGGGCAGGTCGGTCACCGTGCATGTGGTGGCTGTCGTTCCCAGGCACGAGGAAGGGCTCAGGTTATCACTACCATTCGTAGTGCCGATCCAGAATTGGTAGCTTGGGTTCGTCCCGCTCGCCGCGCTCCATTGGAAGGTCACGGACGAGCCAGACAGAACACTGCCGGACGACGGACTCATCGTAACCGCCGCGCTGGCTGTAGCAAGGGGGGCCAGCAAAAACACCAGGGGGAAGATTTTCATTTCGATTTGTTATCCTTTGTTTCGTTCTGCGCCCACGCGCGAAAAGCTGCTTGCGGTCGAACTCCGTGACGATCTCGTCTGCCCAGCTTCGAGGCTTGCGCTCGCGCAATCGAGAGTCGCCGCAAAACTCGAGGAACATTGGAGCACCACCTTTCGTCTCCGGCGAAGACCGTTCATTATGGCGGCGAGAATCCGCCGATATTGCCAGACCTAACATCGCCGAACATGCAACGCTGACCGGCTTGGATGACGAGGAGCAAGCTGAGGATGGCCCAAGCGCGCCGCCTGAAACGGACCGCCCGTCCCTTAACTCCTGTCGGATGTTCAATTTCCTTTGATGAAACGAACTTTAGGCAACTCGATCAATTGGTAATTTCAAGCTCGTGAAGCCGGCGCTTCATGTTCGCCTTGAGTTCGCAGTTTCTGGTGGAGACAAAGTCTCTTCAAGAAACGGTAAACAGACAGTTTGCGAGCCGGAATCTGTGTTTTCACTTTCAAGAGCCGGCATGAAACCGGTGTTTCAGTTCTCGATGCTCACTTGACCAATTCAAGCCTTCTGGGTAACACATGTCTGGTCATAAAAGCTCACGTTGGCAGACAACGACTTCGGACCCCGAATGTTCCGCTCGTCCAGCCGGCACTTCAGACACAGTTTCGCAACATCCCGTTCCGGGTTCTCGTTGGCCGAGATGCGGATGGCACGCTTTGCGCCCCGCTCTTCGAGCGCCTCATAGATTTCTGTCTTGGAAAAAGCGGCGTCGGGGTGACGCCGAAGGCGAACCAACATACCGACGCGATTGGCGGGCTCAACAGCGTTTTCGATTCCGCCCCTTAGAAGGATTTCGAGTCGAAGTGGCTAGTTCCTCAAGAAAAAGCCACCACTCACGATCCCAAGGCGGGAACAAGCGAGTCGAAAATGCTTTAGTACTTCTGGACTTTGGGGTCGATCTGATCGGCCCATGCGAGGATTCCGCCTGCGAGATTCTTCACATTTGGATAGCCCTGCTGTGCAAGAAACTCGGCAATGCGCTGGCTGCGGGCGCCAGAGCGGCACTGCACAACGATTTCGCGGTTGCGATCGATCTCCGCCAGCCGCCGCGGAACTTCGTTCTGCGGGATGAGTGTGCCGCCGATGTTTGCGATCTGATATTCGAATGGTTCGCGGACGTCGAGGACCATGATGTCATCGCCGGCGTCGAGGCGCTGCTTAAGCTCCTGCACTGTCATTTGCGGAATTCCGTTATTCAAGGTTTTCTCCTTACTGGATTGCGGCGCGAGGCCGCAGAATTGCTGGTAATCGATGAGACGGGTGACGGTTGGATTCTCGCCGCACACCGGGCACTGGGGATTCTTCTTCAGTTTGAGCTCACGGAAGCGCATGGCAAGCGCATCGACGAGCAAAAGGCGGCCGACTAGCGGTTCGCCTTTAACTAAGACAAGTTTGATGACCTCGGTGGCCTGAATCATCCCAACAAGACCGGGCAGGATGCCAAGCACTCCTCCCTCGGCGCAGTTCGGGACGGTGCCTGGCGGCGGCGGCTCAGGATAGAGGCAACGATAGCAAGGCCCTTCGCGCGTAGCGAAGACGCTGGCCTGGCCTTCAAAGCGAAACACCGAACCATAGACATTGGGCTTGCCCAGAAGAACGCAAGCGTCGTTGACGAGGTAGCGCGTGGGGAAGTTATCGGTCCCGTCGGCGATGACATCGTAGTCCTTGAGGACGTCGAGGGCGTTGGCGCTGGTGAGCGTGGTTTCATGCTTGACCACCTTCACGCCCGGATTGAGCGCAGCGAGTTTCTCCGCGGCGGAGTCGAGCTTCGCGCGGCCGATGTCATTTGTGGTGTGGATGATCTGGCGCTGCAAGTTGCTCGCGTCCACGACGTCGAAGTCCACAATTCCGAGGGTCCCGATGCCGGCT
>CAZVYV010000295.1:0-4327 GCA_964630985.1 uncultured Occallatibacter sp. | reverse complement strand
TGCCGTCGCGGAAATACTCGTCCTCCTTCGATCCGCTCTGGTTCTCGAAGTAGAGAACGGCGACGGATTTTTGTTTGACGGGCGCGGCAACGGCGGTGGGGCCTGAACCGCTCTTGGAAGCAGTCGCGCTTTTTCCGGAACTCAGATCGCGCGACAGGCGCTTCAAATCCGCACGCAGTTCAGCCGCCGTCTGGCAGCGCAGATCGCGATCCTTCTCGAGAAGTTTGTCGAGTATCTTTTCGAAGGCCAGGGGCAACTGCGGGTTGGTCTCGCAGGCCGGCTTCGGCGTGCCGTGCAGAATGCCGTCGAAGATAACCGCGGAGGTGGTGCCGGTGAAAGGAAGCTCGCCAGTGGCCATCTCGTAAAGCACGACGCCCAGGGAAAAAAGGTCGGAACGGTGATCGAGTTCTTCGCCACGCGCCTGTTCCTGCGACATATATGCGATGGTGCCCATAGCGCTGCCGGGGCTGGTCAGCTCCAGCGCAGTCAGGACGGAACCCACGCCGCCGGCACCGGCGCCGACAGTCTCGGCTTCGCGCATCACCGAGGTGAGCTTGGCGAGCCCGAAATCGAGAATCTTGGCCTGGCCGCGGTCGACCAGAAAAATATTGGCAGGCTTGATGTCGCGGTGGACGATGCCTTTGGAGTGCGCCGCATCAAGGCCACTTGCAATCTGAATCCCGATCTCCAGCAATTCTGCCAACTCGATGCGGCGCTCTCCAATGCGATGTTTGAGAGTCTTGCCCTCCAGCAGCTCCATGGCGATAAACGAACGGCCTTCAAATTCGCCGATGTCGTAAATCGTGCAGATGTTCGGGTGGTTGAGTGACGATGCGGAGCGTGCCTCCCTGTGGAAGCGCTCGATCGCCGCGGGACTGTTCGCCGTCTCCTCGGGGAGAAATTTGAGCGCAACGCTGCGCCCCAGGCGCGTGTCGCGAGCGCGGTACACCACACCCATCCCGCCGCTGCCCAGCGATTCCAGGCTGCTGTAGTGCGAGACGGTGCGTCCACTCATTGGGTCTGATTCAGGCATTGTGGGCCAAAATCCGAGCATACCACCGCGAAACTGGCGCGAGCGAGTCGTCTCTGGGGAAAACCGTGTTCTGCCGTCAAAACGACCGTCCGTTGCGTCGCCCTTGAGCAGCTTCGGCAAGCCCGATGCGACTCGGCAGATCAATTCCGGTGCGCAGAATTTGAACGATTCGCATTCCTGAACTCAGCGGTCAACTGAGGCGATTTGCGGTCGATGTGCCGGCTGACGCTAGGGGTCATTTCAGGCAAACGCAGGTACTTCCAGCAGCCCCGCCTGCCCAGCCATCACCCAGTGACTTAGATCACATCCCCAAGAGAAAATCACGGCGTACTGTTCTCTTACGCGCGCCACTTTACCTTCGCCAAGGCAGAGTCATCCGGAAAAGATTGCTGGGTTCGGCGCGCATTATTCTGCGTTTTAGGTAAATAGATCATGGGCCCAATGGTTCAAGCGTTACGTGTCGAAAATCTTGAGACAAGGGTCGGCCTCCAGCAATTCGTATGCACAACACTGGAATTAGAACTCGAGTTTGCTCAGACCGCACAGGAGAAAAGAGTCCTGGCTCTCCGGCAGACGCAGGCATTGAAGGAATGGAATGTCTCGCAGTTCGCGCTGGAGCTCCTGAAGAGAGGAGCGGAATAGGGACAGTGGAGTCCGCAATCCAGAAAATGAAAATCCAGTCCCTCCAGGCCCAACTGGTGCTGAGCCGCAAGACATGCGCCCTCTTGGCCAACGAGTTGAAGGCTCAGACGATGACCGACCACCAGAAGGCCGCAATCGCTTGCCATTGGTACAAAGCGCTGAAAGACTGCCACAACCTGCAGTTTGTGATTGAACTGGTTCAACGGCAGGGCAAGAATTCTGAAGTCAGCCACGCTTAGTCAGTTCCCCGCGTCACCTGTTCCGGTTGTCAAGCCCCCGCTGCCCGAAATAGAACCGCCGCTCTCCCCTAACTCCTTATTTCCCAGGTCCCTGGCCCCTCATCCCTGTTTTCCTCAAGTTTGCCGATCATTTCGCGTATTTCGCTATGCTTGAAGTTGTACGCGAATTCATCAGCAACATTTCGGCTCCGGAGGCGCGCCGCGGCCCGCGCCACTCCTGCTACCGGTGCTAGCTCCGCTGTATTACCGGAAATTAATTGAAGAAAAAAATTTGGGATGTTTCACCGAATCTTCGCCAATTAAACCCTTTGGAATCAGTAAATCGATTCCCGGACGGTCGGGAAAATGCCTGTAATTACGTTGAAACCAGGATCAACAAAGCCTTTAGAATCAGTTCGACACCTGTCGAAATGCGCCCTGTACGCTTTTGTTCTCCAACTCATTCATTCTTTGACTCTTCTTCTCGCTCACTCCCCTTTCTTGACCTTGACCCTGCGTCAGGCCCCACTATGATCGTTGAGCGATGAGCGAGAGTAGGTTCATTGACCCATGAGCAGCTATCGGATTGGCGAATTCGCGAAATTGGCCGGAGTGACCGTTCGAGCCTTGCACCACTACGATCGCATCGGTTTGCTCAAGCCCCAGCGCGGAGCTTCAGGGTTTCGCCTTTACCGCATGGAAGACCTCGAACGTCTGGAACAGATTGCTGCGCTCAAGTTCCTTGGGATCCCGCTTCAGGAAATCAAGCTCCTCCTGAAACATGGGCCGCTGACGCTCTCTGACTCCCTGCATGTGCAACGCGAAGCGCTCGCCGAGAAGCGCAAGTTGATCGATCGCGCCGTCGTAGCGATCGAGGCGGCCGAAAAGGTCATTCAATTGGGACAAACAACCGACGCATCCATTTTGCGAAGGATTATCGAGGTGATCGATATGCAGCCACAAGAGAACTCCATGCGGAAGTATTACTCCGAACAAGCCTGGCTCGATAAGGAACGCATCGCCCGCGAAAGGCCCCCGGAAGAATTCAAGAAAAATGTGACAGCTTTGCGGAAAGTTTTCCGCGAAATCGAAGCGGAGATCGATCTCGACCCGGCGAGCGCGCGCGCACAGGACCTCACTAGGCAGTGGCTGCAATTGGCCGAATACGCGCATGGAGGCAACGAGGCGGTGAGGGAGGGCAATATCCAGGCCTGGAACGACTACCAGAACTGGCCGCCGGAGAATCAAGACGGCCTTCTCGCCGCATTCGATCTCGATCCCAAAACGAGAGCTGCCTCCCTGCTCCGCTTCGAAACCGTCACAAAATTCCTGGGACGGGCCGTGAGCCACAAGATGCGATCTCATATGCCCAGCGTCCGCACTCTCTACGGACTCGATCAGCCTTCCCCGGAATAATGGGGTTGGCTGCCCCGTCTCTAACCCCCGCTGCGGGCGGATTTGCGGTCAGGGACGGGACAGCACAATTCAATGTCGTTTTGGGTAGAGTTTTTCAGGAATCGTGAAGCCGCATGTCGTTGCACGACCGAGCTAAGAGCTAAAGGCTAATGGCTGACAGCTGCTTTTCGCAGCAGCGCGCGCCAGCGCTCACTCAGGCTGGGAATCTCGGGGCACGCAAAGTAAACCTGCCGGTTAGCTGCCATCAGCAGTTGCACCGCTTCAACCTGCGCATTGTGCGCGCTCAGCGACCCGCCGGCATGCGCGAACTCGTCGCTCAGGTACTCGATGGCGTGACCCAGAATTTCAAGGGCGTGGCCCGGTTGGGGCGCGATGCGCCTGCGATGGATGTGGCTCTGATTTACAAGCGGAGCGGGAATCGAAGCCGGAATCGGAAAACTACTCAGCGTTGAACAGGAGCCCATACTTCAATCCTCAACCTGTTTCTTCGGACCAGTCGATTGGATGGGACAGAGTACAAAAGTGTTGTCCCAAAATGGTGCACACACAGTTATGCAGGATCGTTGCAGGAAAACCAGTGACGACGCTCACACTGCCTTCGGAATCAATTCCTTAGGTAACCCGCCTCGTCAATGAACTACCCGGTTCTCGGCTCCGACAACGACCTCTTCGCCGCACACGCCTGCTACCTTGACTCAAGAAGCCTGAAAACCTAAGCTCAAGCTAGGTTTTCCTTCCCGCCGAAGCGTTTTTCGGCGATTGAATCGGTTTGGTACAGAATTCATTCAGGCTGGGCGATGAATCCGACCCCTTATTTCTGGCAATACCTCCCTCTGCTGATGCAGATTCTGGCTGCCATTCTCCTTGGGGTCGTAATGGTTACGGCCTCGTGGTTCGTCGGCCGCCATCGCAACACCAAGGTCAAGCTCGACGCCTACGAGTGCGGCATCCAGGCCACCGGCGATGCGCGCGGCCGCTTTAGCGTCCGTTTCTACCTGGTTGCGGTTCTCTTCATCCT
>CAZVYV010000294.1:0-4330 GCA_964630985.1 uncultured Occallatibacter sp. | reverse complement strand
TCGAAGTGCACGTGCAGCTGCTTACGGCCACCAAGGCGTTCTGCAGCTGCGCCAACCATTTTGGCTCTGACCCCAACACCAACATTTGTCCCGTGTGCCTCGGGCTGCCGGGCGCGCTGCCTGTCCTGAACGCCAAGGCCGTCGAATTCGCCACGCTCGCTTCTCTCGCGCTCAACTGCCAGGTGCGCGAACGGTCAATCTTCGCGCGCAAGAATTATTTCTATCCCGACCTGCCCAAGGGCTACCAGATTTCGCAGTATGACAAGCCGTTGGCCGAGCATGGCTGGATTGACGTCGCGTTGCCCGATGTTCCTGGCGCGGACGGCTCAACGAAGACCGGGGCCCCCGGCGACAGGTCCACGTCGCCGGGGTGGAAGCGAATCGGCATTACCCGCCTGCACATGGAAGAAGATGCCGGCAAGAGTCTCCACGAAGGGTTCTCCGACTCCGCCACGCGCACGTATCTCGATCTAAACCGCTGCGGTACGCCGCTCGTCGAAATTGTGAGCGAGCCGGACATTCGCACGCCCGACGAGGCCTTCGAATACCTCACCCGGCTCAAGGAGATTCTGCTTTACACTGGCGTCTCCGACTGCAATATGGAGGAGGGTTCGCTCCGCTGCGACGCCAATGTCAGCGTCCGCCCCAGAGGCCAGGAAAAATTCGGCACAAAAGTTGAAGTGAAGAACGTCAACAGCTTCAAGTTCGTTCGCGCGGCGCTGGAATACGAGATCGAACGCCAGGTTGAACTCATCGAATCGGGCGGGCAAGTGACGCAGGAGACCCGGCTCTGGGATGCGAACCAGGGCCGCACTTACTCCATGCGCTCCAAAGAGCAGGCGCACGATTATCGCTATTTTCCAGAGCCGGATTTGCAGCCTTTGGTCGTGTCCGCCGAATTCTTGTCTGAGACCAGAAAAAAACTCCCGGAGCTGCCGGAGGCGCGGCGCAAGCGCATGATCGCCGCATACGACCTGAGCGTGCAGGATGCGCATACGCTGACCGCCTCGCGCGAATTTGCTGACCGCTTTGAAGCTGCTGCAAAAACGGCGCGTAATCCGCGGCGCGTGGCCAACGTGCTCTTGAGCGAAGTCGGCGGCCGCCTCAAAGCGCTGGGCATCGACCTTGATCAATCCCCGGTGACAATGGCCGGAATCGTTCTGGCCGCCGATCTGCTCGATGAGGGCAAGATCAGCTCCAAACAAATGAAGCAGCTCTTCGATGCGAGTTTTGAAAAGGGTGAAGACTTCGGCCCCGTCTATGAGCGCGAGAAGCCGCAGCAGATCACCGACGTTGCGGCGCTTGAAAAGCTGATTGATGAAGTGATCGCGGCCAATCCCAGGCAAGTGGAGCAATATCGCGGCGGCAAAATGACCATGGCGGGATTCTTTGTGGGCCAGGTGATGCGCGCGTCCAAAGGCCAGGCGAACCCGGCGCTGCTGAATGAATTAGTTATGAAGAAACTCAAGGGGTGAAGCTCAAGCATGGGCCCGATTGCTGGCCCGGCTGCTCATTCGCGAATGCCGCAACAAACGCCGGCCGCGAGAGCTTATTTCAACTTCAGGTCGTTGATGAAGTCCTTGCGCGCGTCCCAGGAGCTTACGGTTTTTATCGCGCTCTTTCTGGTGTCTTTCTCCGCCCACAAGTCGAAATCAGTGCTCATGTCAACTTGAGCGAAATGAAAATGGCCGTTGGCTATGGAATCAAAACTGCGTATGGTCTTCGTTTTCTCGTTTTTCAGGAAGACGGTAGCGCCGGATACTGGCTGGGAGTTTCCGTCAAGCACTGTGCCCGATACAGTGCGGATGCCGATATTTTGGGCCATCGCATTGGAGGACAAAAACGCATTGCGCGGCCCTGCCGAAATGGCTCCAAATGCGAGAAGACTCAATATCGTTGCCGCCAGGACGCCGCCTCGGCTCATTCTCACTCCTCCTCGTCCGCTTCGAAGAGATCGTCTTCCTCTTCGATGCCCTCTTCCACGCGCGCCAGCTCCAGCGGTTCGACGCCGACCACCTCGTACTCCGTTCCACACTCCTCGCAGGCTATCACGTCGCCCTCTTCCACTTCGTCGAGTTCAACGTCGAGGGCGGTGTCGCATTCCGGGCAGCTGGGCATAGCGCCTCCTCACTTTCCGAACCGAATCGCATTGCGGGATACGAACACATCCCGATTCGGCAACCATCGCTAGTTTTAGGGAGAACCCTCCCTCAGGTCAAGACCCAAACGACGCACTCGTGACGAGCGTTTTCGTTGCCGGAAAGAAACCCTTTCACAAGCCTTAGACGATGCTCTTTCTGGGACGGCTGTGGGCGTGCTCCATCCCCGGTGCAGACTTCATGGTGACTCAGTCCTCCGCCGGCGGCTCTTCAATCGAGCGTCGCCCACGGTTGCCATGACATCGGAACGCTTGAGCGTTTACCCTGTTGACTACGATGCCGCGATCTGGCTCCAGTCCGTTGGCCTTCCCCGACTTCAAAGGCGCTACGCGTCGGCTTATTCTCATTAACCTGGTCACATACTTTGCTCTTTTGGTGGCGAACCTCGCATCTCCATCTGCGGCCAGGATCGCTGGATCGCTCGTATTCGATCCTGTCTCATTCATGCACGGAGCCCTTTGGCAGCCGCTCACCTACAGCTTTGTGCACGTGGGAATCGTTGGCACACTCTTCGAACTGCTGTCGCTATGGTTCCTCGCCGGGTTCCTCGAGAACTTTCACGATGCCAACTGGGTCACGAGCTTGTATGCGATTTCCGTGCTGGGAACCGCCGCGGCGGCGCTGGTGCTTTATCTGGTCGCGAAGACGCTGGCCCCATCGCTGCTCGAAAATGTTAGCCCGTTGTACGGCTGTTTCGGCGGAATCTTCGGACTTCTGGTAGCCATAGGGATCCTTTATGGCGACACCCAGTTCCTGATGTTCTTTGTGATCGGTATCAAGGCGCGCTACATGGTCATCGTCTATGCGCTGGTTGCCGTGGCTATGCTCTTTGGCCAGGAACGCATGTACGCCTTTGCGCAGCTCGGCGGAGCGCTTGCCGGCATTGCATTCGTGCGCATGGCGCCGCGGCGCGGAATGTCTTTCATGCTCAGCGAGAGCTGGTACGGCTTGCGCAACCGCTACTATCGCTGGAAACGCCGACGCGCAGCCCGCAAGTTCGAGGTCTACATGCGCTCGCAGGGCCGCACCGTCAAGTTTGACGGCCAGGGCAACCGGATCGATGAGGACGCCGACGACAAGAAACGCTGGAATTGAGCCGATGTGCATCCTGCAAACTGCGCAAACCGAGACGGGACCCGCGCGCGCCACGATAAAATCTTATAGAAATGATCAAAAAGATAGCGTTTCTGTTTCCGGGACAGGGTTCGCAAGCTGTCGGCATGGGCCGCGAGCTCGCAGACCGATTTCCTGTTGCCGCCGAAACCTTTGCCGAGGCCGATGCGGCGCTCGGTTTTTCGCTCTCAAGGATCTGTTTCGAAGGGCCGGAAGAGGACCTTCGCCTGACCGAGAACACGCAGCCGGCCATCATGACGGTCAGCGTGGCGGCAGCGCGCGTCCTCGCCGAACAAGGCGTCGCCCCTGCCCTCGCTGCCGGTCATTCGCTGGGCGAGTGGTCGGCGCACGTGATCGCCGGAACGCTCACATTCGCTGACGCCGTCCGCGCCGTGAAGGCCCGCGGCGCAGCCATGCAGGAAGCAGTGCCGGCGGGCGAGGGCGCCATGGCCGCCGTGCTGGCGCTCGATGCTGCACAGGTCGCCGAGGCGTGTGCAGAGGCCGCGCGCGAAACCGGCCTGACCGTTCAGGCTGCAAATCTCAACTCGCCAGGCCAGACCGTGATCTCCGGTGCTGCAACCGCGGTCGAAAAGGCCGCGGCACTCTGCAAAGCCAGAGGCGCGCGCCGCACCGTCATGCTCCCTGTCAGTGCCCCATTCCATTGCGCCCTCATGCAGCCCGCGCAAGAGGAAGTGGCGCGCGTGCTTTCTGAAATCGCCATGCACGATCCGCAAATTCCCGTAGCCGCCAACGTCACCGGCGGCCTGGTCACCACGGCCGGCGCCACGCGCGATGCGCTCATTCGCCAGGTCACCGGTGCGGTGCGCTGGGTCGATTGTGTTCAGGCATTGAAGTCCTTCGGCGCCGATTTGTTCATCGAGGTCGGCCCAGGCAAGGTCCTCTGCGGCCTGCTTAAGCAAATCGATCCCGAGCTGAAGGCGCTGAACGTGGAAGATGCGGCAAGCCTGGAGAAAACGCTGGCGGCGCTGAGGGCCGGCGATTAAGCGGCCGATCGCCGCGGGCCGTTACACAACGCCCAGTTCTCTCAGCACGAACGC
>CAZVYV010000293.1:0-4335 GCA_964630985.1 uncultured Occallatibacter sp. | reverse complement strand
CCCCATTCGCCTTCTGCCCGCGGTTTTCGCCCGTGGCCTGGTTGGTGATCGTCACCAGGACATTTGGTACCACCGCGCCTGTCTTATCGGAAACGGTTCCTGAGATGGAACCGTAGAGGACTTGTGCCTGTGCGGCACTGCTCAACATCAGCAGCGCAAGGAACGCGATCGCTGTGGTTGTAATTCTGATCGCGCATGCATGAAGCACTGAGTTACGTTCTGGCCTGCCGGACATAACTACCTCCAAAGGTTTTTTGATCTTGCAACTTGGCCGCGAAACACCATACATGAGAAATTGGGCAGCGCACGGCGATTTGAGAACACACCGAACCCTGCCTTTATTGGCGATGCGAACTATATGTGTGTTTGTGCACCATTGTCAAGACATAAGTTGGTTCCTGTTTTCTTGATAAAACGATTTATCCAGCGATCAATATTTCTCATCGAACACCCGCAAGAAAACCATATCCATCCAATTTTTCATAGTTTTAGAAACACAAATTCCAATAGCTCATACCTCTCGCACCTTCTTCCAAACCCACGCCCTCCACCTTTAGTTTGATGTGCGAAGTTATTCCGGATTAGTATGCGTTTTCCCGCCCCGGCAATTCCAGGACTAAAGGTGTTCACCCCACGGCGGCGATCGAATTCGCACAATGAGACCGGAGTTCCTTTTCCTCGCATTCAAGCGCTTGCCCGCTCTTGACCGCTACACTCGAATTCGGTGAATCATGTTGAAATTCCCATTCATATCGCGTGCGTTGAGTTTCTGCTCTCTTTGTCTCTCTCTTCTCTGCTTGCTATTCGTCCGGTCGGCTCAATCGCAGACGATTCCCGACCGCGACGCCAAGCTGCAGTTCGTTATCGTGCTCAGCCGCCACGGCGTTCGTTCGCCGCTTACTGCTCAGGCTGATCTCGACAAGTTCTCGGCAGCACCCTGGCCAAAGTGGGAAGTCGCGCCCGGTATCCTCACTGCCCATGGCTATGAGCTGATGAAAATCTTTGGCGCATGGGATCGCGCGAAGTTTTCTGGCGAGGGCTTGCTCGCGTCCACTGGTTGCGCCGATGCCGCGCATGTCACGATCGTGGCCGACACCGACCAGCGCACGCGCGAAACCGGCAAGGCATTAGCCGAGGGGATGTTCCCGGGCTGCAACATTGATGTTCATTCGCAGCCCGATGGAGTAACTGACCCGCTTTTTCTTCCGCGCAAAGCGGGTTTAGGCCATCCCGATCCGGCACTCGTGACGGCAGCCGTGGCGGGCCGCATCGGCGGCAACCCTGCCAACCTGACTGAAACATATCGTCCGCAGTTGACGGAGCTCGATCGCATCTTGTCGGGTTGCGGACGCTTGCCGCCCAATCCGCACCGCACATCGATCTTCGACATTCCGACGAGCCTGGAGCCTGGAACAGCCGAGTCTCCGGTGTCGGTGCGCGGTCCGATCCCGACCGCCTCCACGCTGGCTGAGAATCTACTCCTCGAATACACGCAGGGCATGAGCACGGCCGACACCGGCTGGGGATGCGTTGACGGCGCAACATTGCGCTTCATCATGCAAGCCAACGTCGCGGCCTGGGACTATGACGTTCGCACGCCCGCCTTTGCGCGCACCTACGCCTCCAATCTCCTTGATCACATGCGCAGCACGATAGAGCAAAGCGTAAAAGGAGAGCCGATTCCAGGCGCGATCGGCAAGCCGGGTGATCGCATGGTCATTCTCGTTGGCCACGACACCGACATCGCTACCGTCGCCGGCGCTCTTGGCATCGATTGGATCGCTGACGGACGCCTCGACGATTCTCCTCCGGGTGGCGCGTTGGTCATTGAGCTCTGGCGCTCGCCCAAAGCCGGTTCCTTCGTGCGCCTCGCATTTACAACGCAGACTCTCGAGCAGATGCGCAATTCTGAGCCGCTCACGCCTGCCAACCCGCCGGCCGAATCGCCCATCTTTGTTCCTGCATGCAGCGGCTCTGATTTGTCCTGCACATGGGACGGCTTCTCAGCAGCCATGCGCCAGGCCACCGATCCGGCTTACGTCACTGGGCTGCGATAGCGAGCGGATCGCCTGCGCACAAGCCATCGTGCGTGGTGTTCCGCCCTCTAGACCGTCTCTTTGACTGCGTCTACCTCGCGTCGGCGCGCCCGGCGGAACGGCATGCGCAGCCTCTCATACTTGGTTTCGCGATCGTGCGCGCGCGTCCGCCCTGCGAGAACGTCCTCGGCGTTCAGCAGTCCAAGCAACTTCCCCGTATCGCGCTCAACAACAGGCAGAACAAACAGCCGCCGGGCAGCCATTCGCTCTGCCGCCGCGCGCAGCGTCTCATCTGGATTCGCCACGACCGGTGCGACCGCCGCCGACGCCTTGCGATCCCGCCCCGAGCTGTTTGCCAGTAAGGACAGACCGGCGCGCGTGATCACGCCTGTGAGGCGGCCATCTAGATCCACCAGTGGATACAGCCGCTGCCCCCGGTGATCGCTCTTTGCGCGTCCGCCCTCAAGCCACTTCTGCGCGTCGGCCGCAGTCAGCTCAGCCGGCAGCACAACCACGCGCGGCCGCACCGCTTCGGCAACCATGATGGTTTCCAGCGGATCGACGCAGTATTCGCGGCTGAGATGGTAGCCGCGCCGGCTGATCCTCTCCGTGAGGATCGATCGCTTCTGAAACAGAACCGTAAAGGCGTGCGCGACTACCGAAGCCGTAAACACTGGAAGCAGCAAGCCATAATTGTGCGTAAGCTCCAGGCTCAGAACCGCAGCGGTGAGAGGGCATCCGATCGAGCCTGAGAGAACCGCCGTCATCCCCACCAATGCCCACTCGCCGCTCGACATGCCGGGCAATACGGGCGCGAAAAGCGCGCCCAGCGCACCGCCAATCATCAGCAGTGGCGCCAGAATTCCGCCCGACGTCCCCGATCCCAGAGAAAACGACCAGATAATGCTTTTGACGACGAGAATGCCGGCGATCAATTGCCACGTATGGTCGCCCGCCAGCAGCGAATCGATCACGTCGTAGCCGGTGGCCAGCGCGCGCGGAAAAATCAGTCCACCGATGCCAACCACGATCCCGCCAATCGCCGGCCACCACATCCAGTGAATCGGCAAATGATTCTCGAAGAAATCTTCACTGGCATAGACCGCGCGACTCAGCACGAGAGCCAGCACCCCGCCCGCAATACCCACCAGTAGCGCGCAAAGCAACGTCAGCGGCCGAATTTGATGCGCGCTCAACGTCATGGGAAACAGCGGATCCTGGCTGATGAAGAAATGCCGCAATACTCCCGCCGTTGCGGCCGCCACGGCAACCGGCACAAACGAGCGTGGCCGCCACTCGAACAGCAACAACTCGACTGCCAGCAATGTCGCCGCCAGCGGCGTCGAAAACACGCCAGCCATACCCGCCGCTGCTCCAGCTACCAGCAAGGTCGAGCGTTCCGCATCCGACAAATCAAAATACTGCGCAAACAGCGAGCCCACCGATCCCGCCGTCATGATGATCGGGCCTTCCGCGCCGAATGGGCCGCCTGTGCCAATCGCCACAGCCGAGCCCAGAGGCTTGAAAAGCGCAACCCGCGGGCTGATCTTGGCGCCATTCACGAGAATCGACTCCAACGCCTCCGGAATTCCGTGCCCGCGAATTTTTTCCGATCCATAACGCGCCATGACTCCGACGATGAGTCCGCCCAAAACTGGGACGAAAACCGCCAGCCAGCCCAGATGATTCTGCGATGGCGATTCGAACTGCCAGCTCAATCGCTGATAGTAGAAAAGGTTTGTGCAGCCATAGATCAGGCGTAGCAGCATCCAGGCCAGTACCGCCCCGGCCCCGCCGAGAATCAAACTCAGGCCGCTCAGCAAAATCATGCGAGGGTCGGCGTTGAAGTCGCGCAAGTGTGAAGTTGCGCCTTGCTTGGCGTGTTTCATAGCGCGCCCACCGTCCGCTGCCGAGTGACCCGGCCAAGCCGTGCCGTGCTTCGGCTGCTTGCGCCCAAAATCCCATCAAGCGCCCGCACGAGCTCCGGCCCCGATTGCTCCAGCTCTCGCGTATGGAACTCCGCAAGCGCAGCCAGAATGCGTTCTCCCTGCGGCGTCACGCGTAGCAGGATGCGCCGATGATCGGCTGCGTCTCCCACGCGACGCAGTAATCCCTGCTCGATCGTGCGGTCAACCAGTTCCACGGTGCTGTTGTGCTTCAGCAGCATGCGCTTGGCCACGTTGGCAATGGTGGGAGTCATGTTTTCGGGCATGCCGCCAATGCATTGCAACATCTGGTACTGCTGGTTGTGCAGGCCCATTCGTTCCGCTGCCGCCTGGCTCACGTGCAAAAAGCGGCG
>CAZVYV010000292.1:0-4341 GCA_964630985.1 uncultured Occallatibacter sp. | reverse complement strand
TGCCACGGCATCGAGAACTACTCGCGCCACTTCAGCGGACGCCTGCCCGGTGAGCCGCCGCCTACGCTGCTCGATTACTTCCCGCGCGATTTTCTGCTCTTCGTCGATGAGAGCCACGCCACCATTCCGCAGGTGCACGGCATGTGGCACGGCGATCGCAGCCGCAAGCAGACCCTTGTCGACTACGGATTTCGCCTGCCTTCGGCCATGGACAATCGGCCGCTCAAGTTCGAAGAGTTTGAGAATCGCATTCATCAAACCATTTACGTCTCGGCCACGCCGGGGCCATATGAGCTCACTCGATCGGCTGGAGTTGTAGTTGAACAAGTCATCCGGCCCACGGGGCTTGTCGATCCCGAGGTTGAGATTCGTCCCGTGAAAGGCCAGATCGACGATCTGCTCGCTGAGATTCGCGACCGTGCCAACCGAAACGAGCGCGTGCTGGTTACCACTTTGACCAAACGCATGGCCGAAGACCTCGCCGGCTACTACACCGAGGTGGGCGTGCGCTGCCGCTATATGCACTCGGAAATTGAAACGCTGGAGCGCGTAAAGCTCCTCGCCGGCCTCCGCAAGGGCGAGTTTGACGTCCTCATTGGGATCAATCTGTTGCGTGAAGGGCTCGATCTGCCCGAAGTCTCGCTGGTGGCGATTCTCGACGCAGATAAGGAAGGATTCCTGCGCTCCGCCGGCTCGTTGATCCAGACCATGGGCCGCGCAGCGAGGCACCTCGAGGGCAGAGCGATCCTCTACGCGGACAAGATCACCGACTCCATGCGCCGCGCAATGGACGAAACCGATCGCCGCCGCGCCATTCAGCGCGCATACAACGAAGAGCACGGCATCACGCCGCAGTCGATCCTGAGCCATGTGGAGATGGGACTGGCGTCCATTCTCAAGGCCGAGTACGGTGACATCGAGGTGGAGGAGGCGGCCGCTATTCCCGAATTCAAGAACCAGCTGGAACTCGACGCCTACATTACGAAACTCGAGGCAGATATGCGTGAGGCTGCTAAAAGGTTTGAATTCGAGAAGGCCGCTCGCTTGCGTGACACGATCAAAGAGCTTCGCGATAAGGAATTTCTCTTTGGCTGATGCAGCTGGGTAACCGCGCCAGGGTAACTCGAAATCTGCTTCGGCAGGCAACCAAGAGCCAAACGGTCACCATCTGACGTGGTGGAACAGTACATAATTCTCCGGCCCTGCCAGGCGGGTCGAACAGGTAAATCAGGGCCCATGGCAACGGCAACAATACTCATCGTGGACGACGATCCCCTCCAAGCATCTTTGTTGATGTCACTCCTGGGGCGACAATTCGACAATGTGTGCAGGGTGAACGATGCTGCCGAGGCTCTTTGTCTGATCGAAGAGCCCGAGTTCGCCACCAAGCTCAACCTGGTCATTACCGGAAATCACATGACTGGAATCGGCGGCCCTGCCTTCGTCGCCGAGTTGCACTCGCGGAAGCCGGACTTGCCGGTGCTTGTTCTGAACGCGAGCGGCGCCATGGCGTCCGATTATCAAGACGAACAGGTCGTCTTCATGCCTAACCCCGTCGCCGGCGACAAGATGCTGGCTGTGGTCGGCCAGATCCTCGCCGAACACAAAAGTATGGCCGCTTAAGCGGCAAACCCAATCAATGCTGGCCTCTCGCTCCTCATAGAGTGAGCCAAATCACACGCAGAACCCCTATCATGGATGGAGAATAAGCTCGTCCATTGGGAGGTAATCAGCCTCTCGCGTGCGTGCGACAATCATCCTGGAGTTCTGATGGCCACCTTTGGCAGCTTTTGTCTTCTTATCGCTTTAGTTCTAGCCGCCTACAATTTATTCGCGGGAGCCGTGGCGTTGCGGCTGATTGCCACCGGACGGCCCGCCCGCATCTCCCCGGAGCGGCTGGCCGATACTGCGCGCCGGGCTGGAATTGCCGGCTTCGTAGCCATCACCGGCGCAGCGTTTGCTCTGATCTACTCAGTCTTTACCAACGACTTCTCAATCACTTACATCCTTGAGCACTCCAACCGGGCGCTGCCCATTCCCTACAAGTTCGCGGCACTATGGAGCGGCCAGGAGGGTTCGCTCCTGCTTTGGGCCTGGCTGCTGGGGACCTATGGCTTTGTTCTTCGCCTGCGCCACAAAACGGATGTAAAGCTCTATGCCTATGCGGGAACAATCCTGTCGGGCATTCAGCTCTTCTTCCTTTCAGTGCTGGTTTTTGCCGCCCCTCCGTTCGCCCTTCTGAAGGGCATCCTCCCAGACGACGGCAACGGGCTCAACCCCCTCCTTCAGTACCCGGAGATGGTGATTCATCCTCCGATGCTTTACCTGGGCTACGTTGGCTTCTCGGTGCCGTTTGCATTCGCTTTGGGCGCATTGATGATGCGCTATCCAGGCGAGAAATGGATCAGGATTACGCGCACCTGGACGATGGTGACGTGGCTGTTTTTGACCTGCGGCATCTTCCTCGGCATGCATTGGGCTTACGCCGTGCTCGGTTGGGGAGGCTACTGGGGCTGGGATCCGGTGGAGAACGCAAGCTTCATGCCGTGGCTGACCGGAACCGCTTTTCTGCACTCGGTAATGATGCAGGAGCGCAAGGGCATGATGAAGAGTTGGAACGTGTGGCTGATTTTCTCCACGTTCCTGCTGACGATGCTCGGCACGTTGCTTACCCGCGCCGGTCTCGTGAGCTCGGTGCACGCCTTTGCGCAGTCGTCCATCGGCACATGGTTCGTTGTCTTCATGGGGATCGTGCTGGCTGTCTGCATCTTCACTTACATTCTGCAGCGCGGTCACCTTAAGACAGAGCATCATATGGAATCGCTGGTGAGCCGCGAGTCGAGCTTCCTCTTCAACAATCTCGTGCTGCTGACGGCCTGTTTCGTGATTCTGTGGGGCACGCTGTTCCCCATCATTTCGGAATACGTGCAGGGCACCAAGGTGACGGTGGGCGCGCCGTTCTATAACCGCGTCGCTGTGCCCATCGGGCTTTTTCTTGTATTTCTCACCGGCGTGGGTCCCCTGTTGCCGTGGCGCTCGTCATCGTTCAAAGCGGTAAAGCGGAATTTTGTTCTGCCGGTCATCGCGCTTTGGGTAACGGTGATCGTCTGCCTCGCCGTGGGCGTGCGGCCGTGGAAAGACGGCGCGCTCGACTCCGGGAGTTTCTACGCAGTTGTTGCGTTCGCTGTCGCTGCGGCGGTGCTGACCGCGATTAGTGCGGAGTTTCTGCGCGGCGCCGGCGTTATCTCGCGACAGACCCACCGGAATCTCTTCGCAGCGACGTGGCTGCTGACGCGGCGCAATACACGCAGGTACGGCGGCTACATCATCCACATCGGCGTGGTGGTGGTCGTGATCGGTCTCGCCGGTTCAGCTTTTAACCGCAGCATCGAAAGCGAAATGGGGCTGCACAGCACAATGCACATCGGGCCCTACACCTTGGAGTGCATGGGCTTCACGCAGGACTCAAACACCAACTACAACTCCGATTACGCGGTTCTAGACGTTCAGCAGGGCGGCAAGAAAGTCTTCTCGATGACTCCGGAACGGCGGTTCTATCTTGCCAGCGGCCAACCGCAGACGATGGTTGCGATTCATTCGGTTCCCGAGTGGGATCTCTATGTTGTGTATGAAGGCACGAATCCGGATACGGGCCAGCCAATCATCAAAGCGTTTCTCAATCCGCTCGTGGGCTGGATCTGGTTCGGCCTCGTCGTCATTGTCGGCGGAACATTCATTGCGCTGGTTCCAAGCCTGACGCCGGCGACAGTCGCATTGCGTGTGCCCGCGGCAAAAGCAGCGCCCATGGCTCCCGCGCTCAAGGGAGGCGACTAGTGGCAACTCCGTTGCGCTTGACCTTTTGGACGAGATCCGTAGAGGCTTTGGTGCTAGCTGGGGCCGTCTGTTTTTCGCTCGGCGCATCAGCTCCCACATCGCACCTGAATACCTTGAGCCATCAGCTCATGTGCCAGTGCGGATGCGCGCAACTGCTGGGCGAATGCGATCACGTCGGATGCCCCGATCGCGACAAGGAACTGTCGGAGTTGACGACAGACATCGCCACAGGCATGACCGATCAGCAAGTGATGGACGAGTTTGTCGCGAAATATGGGGCTACGGTGCTGGCTGCGCCGACGACAAAAGGATTCGATCTGGTGGCATGGATAGCTCCCTTCGCGGTATTCGCCGCGGCACTGCTGGGAACGATCCTGCTGATCCGGCGCTGGGGTGGATTGGGATTTGAACGGCGTGCACAGGCTGCGGGCACTGCTGCACCGAGCGCAAATCCTGCGGAGCAGGAGCGGCTGGATCGCATTCGCCGCGAGACCGGCAGCAACGATG
>CAZVYV010000291.1:0-4350 GCA_964630985.1 uncultured Occallatibacter sp. | reverse complement strand
AGCTGGGATCAGTGCCGGGGTCGAAAGTGATTTTGGTGTGCGGCAGCTTATCGCGCAGCGCCGCAAGCGGAGAGGTGGGGAACCAGATGTGTTCCTGCCAGACGGTCGCACCTTTGCCTGGAGGCATGATGGCGTTGCCGCCGGGCGGGTCGACTTGCGCCGAACCTCCGCCGGAGATCATGCCAACATCAGCGTGGCCGCCGATGATGGCGATGGAGCGGACGCGCGTTGCGCTGATGGGAAGCACTGCGTTGCGATTCTTGAGGAGCACGATGCTGTTTTCTTCGACGTGCTGGGCGACGTCCAATCCCTTCTGCACGTCGACCACTCCTCTTTGGGACGGATCGTCGATGATGCCGGAGAGAAACTCGGCATAGAGAACGCGGCGTGCATGGTCGTCGATTTCGGAGAGTGGCACACGACCGGCGTCGACGGCATCCTTGAGCTTGGGGCCGAACCAGTTGCCCATGGGCTCTTCCTGGTCAAGACCGGCTGCGGATGCTTTTTCGGTGGAGTGGGTCCCGCCCCAGTCGGAGACAACGAAGCCTTTGAAGCCCCATTGCGTCTTGAGCACATCGTGAAGCAGGTAGGTGTTTTCGCAGGCGTAGTCGCCGTTGACTTTGTTGTAGGAGCACATGACGGCGGCGGGATTGGCGATGGAGATGCCGATGTGAAAGGCGAGCAGGTCAGACTCCTGCATGCCGCGCTTGGAGATGACGGCGTTGACGAAGTTGCGGCCGGATTCCTGGTCATTCATGGCGTAGTGCTTGATGTCGCCGATGACGTGCTGGGCCTGTTCGCACTTCATGAGATTGCCGACAATGGTTCCGGCGAGGAGCGGATCTTCGCCGGCGTACTCGAAGGTGCGGCCGTCGCGGGGCTCGCGGGCGAGATCGACTCCGCCACCGAGCGTCATGTTGAACCCCTGTGCGCGCAACTCGCTGCCGATGACGGCGCCGTATTCGCAAGCAGATTCGGCATCCCAGCTTGACGCGGCTCCCAGGCTCGAAGGCAACGCGGTTGAATATCTTCCGTTGGCGCCGGAGTCGCGGATGCCATAAGCCGCGTCGGACATGACGAGCCCCGGAATGCCGAGGCGCTTGATGCCCTCGACGTAACCGCCGCCGCCGTTGGCGAGATCGGTGAGAGGCGTCTTCCAAATGACGGAGCGTGCCATTCCGTTGCCGTGCAGGAGGGCGATCTTCTCGTCGAGCGTGAGCTGCTTAAGGACGAGGTTGGCGCGGTCCCCAGGCGGGAGTTGAGGATCCATCCAGGGACGGTCGGCCGTTTGGGCCGCGGCGGGATTCTGGGGAGCAGGATTTTGGGCGGTGGCGACACTTGAAGTGAAGGCTGTTGCGAGGGCAGCGACGAACAGAAGAGAGGAGCAGGAATTTAGGACGCGAATTTGCATGGTTCTCCGGGCACTTTCCATGCTACAACGCCCGGGGGGAAAGGTGGGACCAGGGACTAGGGACCAGGGATTAAGGACTAGAGAAGCGAGCAGCGAGAGCTAGAGGTGGGCGAGGGTGCTGGCGGCGACGGTAGCGGTGATGATGACGCGCTCGCCGTGCTGGGTAACCTGGGAGTTCTTAAGCAGTTCCTGGAACACGGAGTTGGCTGCGTTGGGGTGTTGCTCGAGGGAGAGCCCGCGAAGGAGAGTGAAGAGCGAGTTAAGGTCGGCGGCCTGGCTGGCGGCCTTGTCCTCGGTTGGGGCGATCTCTTCGACCTTGACACGGAGGGCGGCGAACGAGCCGGGAACGGGGAGGGCCGGTCCGACGCTCGCGATGATGGTGGAGTCAGGCTCGAGCGGCAGAGCGAAGCCGAAGATGTGAATGGATCCGCTCTCAGAGAAGGGAAGGCCGATTTGGCCGACACCCCAGGCGAGAGAGAGCAGAGGCACATCGTGGTAGTGGCGCTCGAGGAGCGAGGAGCCGGAAAAGGGCAGAGCAGCGGCGCGATGGCGGTCGAGCATGGAGTGGATTTGCTCGGGGGTGGGGGTGTTGGAGATGGCAACGGCGTCATAGCCGATTTGCGCGACGCGGACGGTGCGGTCCTGCGAGGTGATGTTGTAGATGGTGTGGCCGGCGTAGTTTTCGCGCGAGGTGGCGTGGGCGTCGAGCCATGCGTTGAAGCGCGGGCCGGTAATTCTGCCCACAAGGACCATGGAATAGGCGACGGGGCCGTTGGGTCCGTTGGGATCGGGCATGCGATGGAGAGCGATGGCCACCTGATCGAGGTCGCGCTCGGGGTCGATGCCGATGGCGTCAATGAATTGCTGGTATTCGGGGACGCGATCGGGCGGCTGGAAGTTATTGTGAGCGAGGGTGCGTATGGCCTTGAGGTTGAAGTAGATGATGCCGTCGGACTCGGGGAGCAGGCGCGCGGCCTCAGGCGGGGCCTTGGAGCGCAGGAAGATGGCGAGGGCCAGCGCAAGCAGGACCGCGGCGACAATGAGAAGCGTTTTACGGGTGCGTCGGCTCATGGGGGTTTGATGCAGGAACCGTCAGGAATGAGCGTAACAGAGCGCAGCGGGGTTAGCGGACTGAGCGGAGTTAGCAGAGTTGATGGGGTTTGAGCTACCCCACCCTAGCGACAAGTACAGAAGCGTCGCGAGGGTGGGGCACCCGGTGCAGAATTTTAAGACAGAGGAGTTGGCGGAGTTATGGGGTGGTTTTTTCGAGCGTGGCGGCAAAGTTGCGTGATTCGCCGGCCGCGGTTTCAATCGACCTCTCCCAGGGCGCGTATCCGGGCATCGTCATTTTGATGGAATGTGTACCTGGCCTGAGCTTGATGAGGCTGGGCGTATTGCCCACATAGTTGCCATCGATCGTGATCTCAGCACCGGCGGGATCAGAAGATAACTGCACGGAAGCAGCCGCATCGGGGCCAGCAGGAGCGACGGCGTTGGATAGCGGCGCGGGTGCTGTGTTGGGAGCCGCGGGAGTGGAAGCGGGAGCCGCGAGGCTGGAACCAGGAGCCGCGGCACTGGAGCCGGGGGCTGCGGGTGGAATGCTCGATAAGTCCACGCCTTTGAGCGCATCCCAGATCATGTCTCCGGCTGCGGTTCCCGTGTAATACGCGTAGACCCTGTCTTTTTGGTCGCCATGGATTGGGAAGTGAGTTGCCGGAGTCCACGTTTTTACCAGCGCATGATCGCTAAGGCGGTAGATGCTGATTTCCACGGTCAGCTTCCCGGGTTTGATAAGGCCGGCGTCCTCGTGCGAGAGAAACTTGCCCTCGATCACAAGTGAGTTGGCGGCGACAGCATCGGGAACGGTGGTTCCCTGATCTACGACCTGAGCAGCAACCTTGTCTTTCTCGAGCTGCCCGGAAATGTAGTCGGAAAAGAAATGGATGAACTCCTTCGATTGCGACATTCCGTTGGCATTGGTGAAGGGATCGACAACGATGGTGTTAAAGGACAGAGACCCGCTGGGCGCAGCTGCGAGAGGCGCGGCCGCGAAGCAGGCTGCAAGCAAAATGAAAAACGGAGCAAAATGTTTCATAGCCAATCTCACCCTCACCACCTCATGAACAGTTGAACATGCTCCCGCCTCTATTCATCCAGATGGGTCACGGCTTCTACCTTAATTGAATCTCGTCGACAGGCCGGGGTTGATTCAACCGGACCACGGCGAAGCGGGTCCTAATGCTTCTTCTTATCGAGGTACTCGCCGATTCTCAATCTCTCGAATTGCTTGTTCAATGCCTTGCCATAGACTTCTTCCGTCTGGTCAACGAACTTATCGCCGAAACTTTCCGCGTTAGACATTCTTGAAAAAGCAATGATCTCGCCGGTTTTGGCATCGGCCATGGTGAGGACGAGAGTGGCGTAGGAAGTGTTGCCGGCGCCGCCGACGATCATTCCCATGGCTTTCTTTCCGCCCGAGGTGACCTGGCCCTCGCCTTCGACAAAGACGATCACGTCCGCTTTAGCCGAGCATGGCAGCAACGCCGCTTCATCGCCAATCGTGTAGCGTGATTTTCCAACATCTTTCGGCCTTCTATTCAGCGTTTTTGTGATCTCGCCATACTTCTGATCCAACTGAAGGATGACCTGCTGGATTTCATCGTCGGAAGCGCCACTGGCCAGTGGATCGCTGGCCTGGAGAACCTGAACTCCGGCGGTCTTCAGGTGCGCCTCGACCATGCTTTCCAGAGTTGCGGTCCAGGCCTCCGATTCCTTGGACATGCCCTCGCCGCCCTTCATGGTCGCTCTGGAGAGCTTGCCCTCGACGGGCATCATGCAGGCGGTGCGGATGAGAACCTCGCCCGAGGTGACCTTTTGATTTTCGTAGGACCACGACGGCGTCGTTGCGAAAGCGCAGGAAGCGAAGAATCCCGCGGAGA
>CAZVYV010000290.1:0-4354 GCA_964630985.1 uncultured Occallatibacter sp. | reverse complement strand
CCGACATCCGCCTCATCATCTCCCCTGCCTCGCTGATCGTGGCCACTGTCATCCTAGTCATAACTGGCCTCGTGAGCGGCATGATCCCCGCGATCCGCGCGGCCAACCTCGACCCCATCGAAGCGCTTCGCTATGAGTAACGGCTTTCCCTGGGCGCTTCTTTCAGCCCGCTCCGGGGTTGCCTCAACAGCCGGCCCCCACCGTCGACCCGCTGGCTCCAACGCACTGGGCACTAAAGTTACCTGATTCCGCAACCTTGGCTCAGAGATCTCGTCTATAAGCTCGGCAGTCTCGAGACGGTTGAGATGTCGTGACCTGGGTTGAGCCCGGGTGTTCCTTGAAGTGAGTTTCTGGTAGAGTTGCACCGTCGGGCCAACTCCTGACCTCGTGCTCCTCGGCCGGCTGGGTGTCCGGCCAGACGTGGGTCGAGGGCCGCCATGGTTTCTCGCAACAGGAGGACTCATGATACGCAATTCTTTGTCTTTCCTTTTCGCCTCCACATTATTGACTCTGTTGCTGGCGGGGTGCGGCGGCTCTAATTCGACCGGCCTTTGCTCCTGCCCGGCCCCCCCACGTGGAGCGGTCTCCCTCTCCATGACCGACGACCCGCCATCCGGCGTCTCGGTTCTTTTCTTCCAGGTCAGCCTGACGAATGCCACACTCACGCCCACAACAGGTTCGGCGGTCTCGCTCCTCAGCAACAACACTCCCATTCAGATCGACGTCACACAACTGCAGTCCCTTTCCGCATTTCTCAATACTGCAAACGTGGTCGCCGGAACCTACAACGGCCTGAGCCTGACCTTCGCCAACCCGCAACTGGTGATCTATAACCAGTCCGATGCGTCGCTCGGGACTTCATGCGCAGTGGGTGCAATCTGCACGCTCATGCCTGCGTTCGACGGCTCCTCTGCCACGCAGACATTTACATCGTCGCCCTTTCCGGTCACGGTTAGCACAAACTCGCCCCTCGCATTCCTGATCGATTTCCATCTCAACACCGTCATTCAGCCTGATCTCTCCGTGAATCTGTCTGCAGCGAATGGCCTCACTGTCGCCGAGCTTCCCGCTGCGCCCACGCCGGCGCAATTCGGTTTCATCACCGCCGCGGTGACGGATGTGGTCCCCAGTAACGGCGAGATCGAGTTCGCGCTTCCGTGGGGCGGGTCGCTCTTTGTTCAAACAACGAGCAGCACCACGTTCAACAACTTTCCTGCGAGCGCATGCACCACGCCAAGCATTCAGTGCGTGGCTCAGGGCCAAATAGTCCAGATACAGATATCGAGCAACCTTGCCGACGGCCTGCCCACCGTGAGTCAGGTGAACTATGTGCAGCAAGCCGGCACCCAAACGGTCGAGGGAACCATTGTCGACATTCCCCCGCTCCCGCTGCCTGCGGGCGAAACCGACATCGACATCGTCCTCCGCCAGAACCCTACTGCCAGCACCAGTCTGCCCCTCGGCGGAATCGCCCGGGTTTCGGTCTGGTCGCCGGGGGCAGGCTCAATCACCCCAACCACATTCTCGATCGACAACAAGGGATTCACCATTCCCTCAGGGTTCACCTTTGCCGGAGGAGCAAACCTGGCCGTCGGTCAAACCGTTCAGCTCACTATCACACCGGGCACATTGACGAGCACTGGCGCTGGGCCTGCCTCGGGCATTTGGGGACCTCCGGCTTCGGTCTCCTTCATCGCGTCTGCAATCGAGTTGGAGCCCAGCCAGGTAACAGGAACCATCACCGCAATCGATTCCGGCACAACGAGCTTCACCCTCGGCGCCGCCGGCGCTCCGTTTTTCGCTCCGTGGCCCTTGCCCAACGCCACAGGATTCTCTTTTAATGTGCTTGCCACCAACCAAACCGCTTACACCGGCTTCAATCCCGATAGCTTTAGCGGCCTTGCAACCAATGACTTCGTTTCTGTGAACGGATGGCTGTTCCCGCCAGCAACCACTGGACCGCCAACGATCGTTACGCAATCGGTGCTCATGCGCCCCGGCCCCACAATCTAGTGCTCGCTCAGAATTCTGCACGGCTTCACTGCTGAAAAAGCATGAGGCCGTGCCTTTTTCGCGAGCGGGATAACGATCCGGTAACTTCCGGGTGGGCGACAAACCAACCGTGACGGCACTTCAGAACCGGGGTTATCATTTGTCTGTCATTCGTGACCTTCTCAAGGAGAAACCTGCATGGCAGAGGACCGAGATCATGTTGATTAGGTGTAAAGCAATCGTGGCGAGGGCTTCGGTGCTGCTGGTAACCGTCCTTGGTACGTCCTCGTTTCCTGGGCCATTGGTCTCGCAGCAAGGCTCCAGATCTGCGGCTCCCAAGTTTCCCGAGGCGTGCTTTTTCTTTGAGCCGGGCAGTTTCGACTTCACCGGAGATAAAGTCATTCCAGAGGAGGAGCGGGCCTACACCGCGAGTGCGGACCATGTCCACCACCTTTGGTTCACCCCGAATGCCAGCACCCCACAGCAACGAAGCGATGCGGCCGATGCTATGGTTGTGGCGTGGCGACGCCTCTGGGACCGGGATACGCCATTTAACGCGGTTTTTCACGAAAGCGGCTCAATTGACCTGCTGGCTCTGTTGGGGGTAACACACGAGTTGCCAACGCTGATGAGAACCGATGCGCAATTCACGAACGATTGGATCAAGGACTGCAGCTACGCTTGCTTTCATCTCAACTATGAACCGGGACTTAGTGCAAGCGGGAGATTCACATTGATGCAGCTTTGGCTGCGCAACGATGTCCTGGATAACCTTAAGAAAGAGCCTGCTGCCGAACCTGTTCTTAAGATGCTTTCGGACGCGACGTTCACGCTGGTGGATTGAAGACGGCGATGAGAAAATCCAAAAGTGCCCGCGATGACTTTCGGGCCTAATGCCTGGATCAACCGGCTACTCGTCAGTTATCTTTTCACCAACATTTCCTCACGACTCAATCAGGGGGCGTGCCTCTTGCTTTTCTACTCCCTATTCCCTAATCCCTATTCCCTGCTCTTCCGCGCTACCCTATGAATGTGACCCATGCCCGAGCCTTCTGAACTCAATCGCGAAACCGTCAAAGTCTCGGCCGGCCCACGTCTGCGCATCGCCATGATCGTCGCCATCGTTGCCGACGTTCTCCAGATCGCTGTATTTCCATCGATCATCGAAGGCGCGGCATTTCCGCCGGACGACATTCTCGATGTTTGTGTCGGCGGCCTGCTCACTTATCTCCTCGGCTGGCACTGGGAGTTTCTGCCCTCATTCGCCGCCAAGCTGATCCCCGGCGTCGACCTCGTCCCGCTATGGACCCTCGCTGTCGCTAATGTCTATCGCAAGTCCCGCGCACAGGTCTCCGTCAGCGGCGCCGCTCAGAATCAGCCCCCTGCCTGAAGCACAAAAAAACGCCGGCGATCCTGACTATCAGGTCCGCCGGCGTTCGCACACTTGCTTGGTTCGCGATCCGTTTCGTCAACCATCATCTCGTCTTGCTTTGATGACGGATTCATGTGCTTATTCGCACACACCACTTGTTACGCGTACCGCAACGTCAAGGTTCCCGTTGTGCACTGCTCACCGCGTTCACCGTCCACCGTTGTCACTGGGCAGGCGTCACGGCCACAATGCCGCAGTTTACCGAATTCACGTTCTGCACGATCTGTCCCGCGTTGAAACTGTTGAAGGTCGCGTTGTTCCCCGGTGTCAGTGGCGGGTTGCTCAGCGTCAAGTTGGTTTGATTCTGCGCCAGCACTGTTTGGTTCGCGTCGTACTGGTCGCACTCGAGCACCGCCGTCGTAATCGGGACCTGCGACCCGTTCACCCATTTCCCGTTCTGGACCTGGACCTGACCATTGACCGGCTGTTCCTGGCTGCTCCACTGTTGCTGTTGGACCAGCGCCGCGTTCGGGCCACCCGGACCCGGACCTCCCGGCTGCGCAGGTGTCGCTGGTTGCGGCGGCGCGCCCCCCGGCTGCGCAGGCGGGTTTTGTGTCTGTGGCGTCGGCATGGGCGTCGGCGGCGGTTTGTGGTAGTAGTACCATCCACCTGCCGCGGCCGCGACGGCGATCGCCAGCCACAGCATGTTGTTCTTCTTCGCCCCATCTGCCGCGGGCATCACCACCGGAATCGGTCCCGGCGCGCCATAGCCCGGAGGCGGCGGCGCTGGATAACCTTGCGGGGGTGGCGGGGGCGCCGCATAGCCTTGCGGGGGCGAAGGTGGCGCTGCATAAACCGGTGGTGGTGCTGGAGGCGCCACCGGAACCGGTGCTGCCGCAACCGGTGCTGCCGCCGGCGCCGGAGCCGCCGCTCCTGCCGTCACATCGTTTCCGCACTTCGGGCAGAACCGCTCGTTTTCTTCCACATGTG
>CAZVYV010000289.1:0-4355 GCA_964630985.1 uncultured Occallatibacter sp. | reverse complement strand
CAGGGACTAGGGATTAGGGAATAGGGAATAGGGATTAGGGATTTCCTGACCAGGGGCTGCGGGACGGCGGACGAAGCGGCGACGAGGCAGACAGAGGCGTGCACTGCGGAAGGGCAGTGCTGGTTCGCGCGATGATGGTTCGGTCAGGCGGATTCAGAGGTGGTGGGATCGATGACGCGTCGAACCTGCGCGACGCTGTTGGCTGGGAAGCCGCCCTGGCGGGCATGCTCGCGCACCATCTCTTCGTTGGGCGCGATGTAAACGCAGTAGATCTTGTTGTCGGTGACATAGCTTTGCAGCCACTGGATCTGCGGGCCGAGGTTGTTGAGCACCGAGCAGGACTTTTGTGCGATGGCCTGGGCCTGCTCCGCTGACGCGGAACCGATGCCGGGGATTTCACGTTCAATGACGAACTTTGGCATGGATCGATCTCCTCTGCAGATGGGATAGTGTAACCGAACAATGGGACAGGCCGGCAAAGGTTTTTGCACAGGGGCTGCGCGGCAGGATCGCGAAGGAATAAGGAGTGCAAAAGATCGATTGAGCGCGCGGCACGCCCGAGAACATGCGTGGCAAAGGCTCGAGGTCCAACCGGACAGTACACTGATGAAGCAGCGAATATTCGATTGATTGGCTGCTGGAGACAAGTCTTGCCTACGTATCGCAGATCGGTTGTGCCGGCGAAAGCTGGAGCCGCGAAGTTGCCGCTGGTGGCGATCGTGGGACGGCCCAACGTGGGCAAAAGCACACTTTTCAACCGTCTCACGAGGAGCAGGCGGTCGATTGTGGGCGACGAGCCGGGGATCACGCGCGACCGCATCTACGGCGAGTACGAGTGGCAGGGAAGGCAGTACCGGTTGGTGGATACGGGCGGGATTGTGCCCGACGATCCCGAGCTGATGGCGGTAGACATTTTTGCGCAGGCGCAAGTGGCACTGAAAGAGGCGGACGCGCTGGTGATGGTTGTAGATGCGCGGACGGAACTGGCGCGGCCCGATTACGACCTGGCGCAACTGTTGAAGCGCGGCGGAAAACCGCTGTTTCTCGCAGTGAACAAAGTCGAGACGGAAGGTTTGGCGGCGGAAGCGGAGAACTTTCGCAAGCTGGGGATCAGCAATGTGTTTGCGGTGAGTTCGGAGCATGGACAAGGGATTGGCGATCTGCTGGACGCGATTGCGGAAGTGGTGCCGGAGCGAGAAGAGACGGAACCCCACCCTAGCGACAAGAACAAAGACGCCGCGAGGGTGGGGCACCCGGAAGGCAGTGAGCGGGCGGGTGAGAGAGACAGACCAGAACCACAGAATCCGGAAGAAGAAGCGACAGACGAGAAGCGGATCAGGACGCACGGTGAGTTTGAGCAGCGCGAGACGTCGGTGGCGATTATCGGGCGGCCGAATGTAGGCAAGAGCACGCTGCTGAATGCGCTGACGGGAACGACGCGGTCGATTGTGTCGCCGATTGCGGGAACGACGCGGGACGCGGTGGACGAGGTAGTTGAGTTCGAGGGACAGACGCTGCGATTTGTGGATACCGCCGGGATCCGGCGCAAAGGCAAGACGAAATTGATGGCGGAGAAGATGAGCGTGGTGATGGCGCGGCGGCACCTGGAAGCCGCGGACGTGGCGCTGGTGTTGATCGACGCGACTGAAGGTGTGACGGCGAGCGACGCGACGATTGGCGGGTACGCGCACGAGAGCGGGCGGAGCGTGATCATCATCGTGAACAAGTGGGACCTGGTGACCACGGCGCGGACGGACGGGAAAAAGCCGGCGGACAGGGAGATTTTTGAAAAGCAAGTGCGCTCGGCGCTGAAATACCTGGATTATGCGCCGGTCATTTTTTTGTCGGCGCTGGAGGCGATCGAGCGAGAGCGAAAGGGCATGACGCGCGTGCTGCGCGAGGTGGTGACGGTGGCCAAGGAGCGGCGCAAGCGCGTTTCGACGGGCGCGATGAATCGGTTCCTGGAGAAGATCGATTTTCAGAGGGCGCCGGTGCCGATGGCGAAAAGGATCAGGATTTTTTATATGACGCAGGCCGCAGTGGCGCCGCCGACTTTTGTGCTTTTTACAGATCGCCAAGTGAAGCTGCACTTTGCGTTTGAGCGATTTCTGGAGAATCAGATTCGCGAGGCATTCGGATTCAAGGGGACTCCGGTGTGGTTCAAGGTGAAGGCGCGGAAGGGACCAGGGACTAGGGACTAGGGAAATGAGAATTGGAGGTAGCAAGGAGCTGCGCGCCGCGCGGCTCTTTTTCATTTGCGGTGAATCGCGCGAGGCGACGTGCGACTGCTTATTGCGGAACGGCAGCGGGCGGAGATGATGTTGAGTCGCTGCCGGCGCCGTCGAGGGTGCGGACGTGGACGCTGGCCTCGGTTTCGGGAACGGTGCCGTCGTTTGCCTGGACATTCGTGGGCCGGCCTTGCATGAGGATGCGCTGGGTAACTTTGCCGCGTGCGGGCACGATGGCGCGCTGGGTGACAGATGTTTGAAGGTTACTTACGGTGACCGTGATTTCAGCAGCGGCGTAACCGGAGTTCGAGAGATTGACAGCGACGAGCCAATTGTCGCCTTCGGTGTGCGAGGGAAAGACACTATCGATGGCGATGTCGGGAAGGCCCTTGTCGGCATTGACCCAATCGGAGAACAACCATGATAGATCGCGGCGGGACTCGGGTGCGGGCCCAAGCGACGAAGACTCACCGCTGTTGGCTGCGGCCTGCTCAACGAGCTTTTCGAAGTAATCGGACTGGGCGTTCGGGCCGAGGCCGCGAGCGGCATCATCGGTGGGCGAGTAGGCGCGGAACGCGGACGAGAGCGCGGCGTCGCCGCCAAGATCGCGGAGCATCCAGAAAACGTAGGTCGCCTTGGTGCGGTAATAGACAGGCGAGATGGCCTGGGCGAGAGGCTGGCCGGGGCCTTCGCCTGGGCTGGCGGGCTCAGCAAGCGCAAGAGCCGTGCGGCCAGACTCGAGCGATTCGAGCGCCTTCTTGCGGCCCTGCTGTTTTTCGAGCCAGAGAGTTCCCATGAAATGAGCAACACCCTCCGAGAGCCATGCGGGCGGAGAAGACGTCGATGCACACATCCAGGCGTGCGTGAGAGCGTGGGCGAATACGTCGTCGAGCTGGTCCTGCGTTGCCTGCTGAACGACAGTGACGAGGAGCGGGCCGGTTTCGAAGGACGCGTCTTCGGGGTCAGGCAGATCGAGAATTGTGAGCTGAGAGCGTGGCGAAGGCCCGAGCCAGCCTTGAAGGAACGGTGTGACGAAGGCAGCGGCGGAGGCCCAACCTTCAACGGCGGAGTCGTCGTCGGGGATGGTGTAGAGAGTGGTGTTCGTGGCCTGATGAGCGGTGCGAACTGCGAGAAAAAGGCTGGGAGCTTCAAAGCCGAGCGCCGGTTCGTCGAGGCTGGCGGTCGCGATTCCGGCGACATCCTCGCCCGCGTTTGTTGGCTCAGTGAGGGTGAGCGGGACGAGATGCCCGTTGATGAGGGCGACAGTTGGCGCCTGGCCGTGAGGGAATTCATCCGTAAGCGTGAGACGGAAGCGCGCGGCGGCCACGCGGAGCTTGTGCTCGCCCATTTCGTCAAAGACGCGCGCGCCATCGCCGAGGATGACGGGAACGCTGGAGACGGGATACCAGACGACATTGCCGAAACCGCGCAGGCCTGTGAAGTCGACAGCGATGGAGTCCCAGTCGGTGTGGAGAGCCGCGTCAGTCGGCGTGCCGATGGTGATGAGGCGCTGGGCGGATGGCGGGATGGTGCCGGAGTACGTGACGTCGAGCTCGAGGGTTGCGCCAGGAGCGAGCGGAATTGGGAGTGCGATGGCAGCCTCATGAAGCTGACCGGTGTGATCGATATCTGAGTTGAGGGTCGCAACGGTGAACGCGATATCGTGGCCGGCGAGGCGAATGGTTTCCCAGTCGAGCGAGGAAGAGATTTGCAGAGGGATGTGAACGAGCGGGAAATGTCCGTCATTGCGCACGGTGAGAAGAGCGCGGACGGCGATTTGCTGCGCGGCAGGGCGGAGATGCACATCCATGTCAAATGCGCTGAAGGTGAGGGCTTCGCGTTCGGAGTCGGTGGCTACGGGAGACGCAACGGGCTGGCCGCCCACTTTTGCGGCGGGGCCGGCGGCGGATGTGGTCTGGCCGTTGTCGTCAACGGAGCGAGAGAAGATGACCTGACCGTGGGGCTGCTGGTCGGGCGTGGCGGCGGGTGTGGACGACGGCGTGGTTGGGGTGGTTTGGGAGAGCGCGGGGAGGGCGGCGAGAAACGAGATCGCGATGAAAAAGATGAGCACGACGCGCTCCGAGTTGAGGTTCGTGCTATCCCACCCTAAGCGCGATGAAACCGCGC
>CAZVYV010000288.1:0-4381 GCA_964630985.1 uncultured Occallatibacter sp. | reverse complement strand
CCCCAAAAAAAGATCCGGGCCCTCAGGCCCGGATCACTAACCACTATTTACTACAAACTAATCACTGCTTCTGCTGTTTCCCCAGCGACAAAACCTGCAAATCCACCTTCGCCAGGCCGGACTGGGCCATCCCCAGCTTCTTTGCCGCGCCGTAGGAAAGGTCGATAATCCGCCCTTCCTCCACCAGGTCGCCGCGATCCGTAATCCGGACTACAACCGACCGGTGGTTATGCACGTTGACCACCCGCACAATCGAGCCGAAGGGAAGTGACGGGTGGCAGGCCGTCATGGCGTACATATCGTAGGTTTCGCCGCTTGCCGTTTTCCGTCCGTTAAAGACACCGCCGTACCAGGAGGCCACTCCACGGATCCTGTCTTTCCAGTTCAATGCGGCGGGGGTTGGGGCGTTCTGCGGCGGTTCCTGGTCAACAAGCGATACCGGTGTCGCACTCGTTGCAGGGGAAGCCGCAGGCGCGGTGAGGGCTGGTCTGGGAAGACTCGCATCCGCTTGCACTGTGCGCGCTGAATACAACACCACCAGCGCCACCATTGCAACGGCGGAGACACCAGCCACGAAGCAAAGCCACAGCGGTGCCTTTCGTCTTAAGTCGCGTGTTTTCCTTTTCATAACCATCTGACCATTTTACTAGACCGCCACTGGTTTGATGCCAGTGTTGTCAAGAACGCCAACGGGGTTTTTTGTTGAAAAATCACCGCCCGGCCGCCCTTTGAGACGCAAGTTTCTTATTACGTTTGGGTTAGAAAACTGCCCCATCATCAGGGCCATTTTTCCTATTTTGGGCATCGATTTCTGTGCAGAATCGGGTGCAAGTAGGCAACTTGGCATCAAGAATGCTAGTCGTTCGCCTATGTTATTGATATCAAGGCGATTACAGGAGACTTTTTGCCGCAAAATATATTTTTGAAGTTTGCCGATTAATTCGCTGAATTTGCTAGCTTGGTCTTAGGGTCTGTGCTTGAGCTTCCCGTTCTGTCGGGGCTCAAGCCAGGCCCTTTGTCGTTTCCGCTGGTAAGGAAACGGACAGAAGGAGCGTCGGGCTCGGCCGGGGTGAGGAAACGGAAGGAGCGGGGGCCTTGAGGCCCCCGAATCGTCGCACGAAAACGCTCCGGCCTTTAGGCCCGGAGATTCGTATTTGGGTTTGCTGCAAACCCCTCTTCAAGAAGGGAACGTCGCAGGCCTTCTGCCATTTCCGGCGGAATACGGAGATGCGGGATGGGAAGGTTGCAGTCCTTCGCAAGGAACCGCAAAAGGTGTGCCTCATCACTCGCGCCGTAGGCGCAGCGTTTATTAGCCCCGCGCTTCAGCGTGGGGATAAGGAGCAGATCCAGAAGATTTACCGGAGTCCCGCAGGGACGGCGCTAGGTTGCTCGCGAACCGCAAAGAAACGAAAGGAGCAGGGGTCTTCAGGCTCCTGAATCGGTGCAGGAAATCGCTCCTGCCTTTAGGCCCGGATACAAATGCCTCGACGGCGCAAAGCCCGCGCAGCGGGCAAAAGACGATAGCCCCAGGCGCAAGCCTGGGGTCAGCGAACAGCGTCTCGAGCAAGCAGCCCGCTTGAGCGGGCGAAAGAACAGAACCACCCGGGACCTCGGTCCCATCGAGGAGTTCGTATGAAACTAAGCGCAGAAGGTTTGGACCTGATCAAGAGGTCCGAAGGGTTTCGCGAGCATGTCTATCGCGATGTTGCCGGCTTTCCCACCATTGGCTACGGGCACCTCCTCAGACTCAATGAGTCGTTTCCAAATGGCATTGCCGAACCGCAGGCCACCTCGATCCTTGCGACCGACGTTCAGCAAGCGGAACAAGCTGTCTCTCGATTGGTTAAAGTCGCCCTCACGCAGGGCCAGTTCGATGCTCTGGTCGACTTCTGCTTCAACCTCGGCGCAGGCCGCCTGGCTGGCTCAACCCTGCTCCGCGAGCTAAATGCCGGTAACCACGACACCGCTGCCCAGCAGTTGCTCTCATGGGACCACGCCGCGGGTGTCGTCAACACGGGACTCAAAGCCCGCCGCGAAGCAGAGCTGAAACTCTGGACGGACGAGAGCAGCACACTGCGGGCCGCGGCAGCCTGAGCCCCACCCCCCCCCATGCTCAGCCGTGTATCTGTGAAACTGTGAAACCGTGGACCGCGCAAAATCAGTCACTTACAGCCACAGTTTCACAGTCTCACAGTTCTGTTTTGGTCGTTTTGCCATTTTTTTCGATCACTTCCAGCCGCTCACCGGCCTTCAAATAGCCTTTGCGCCGGAACCAGTCTTCCATCGCCGCATGCAGCCGATCCACCGGAACGCGGTTTCCAATTTCCAGAACGCCGTCGCCTACCGGAAAGGTATCGTCGAACACCGCGTCGTTGGTAAAGTTCCGCATGGCAAAGTTGTCGATTTGCCCGATCGGGCAGGCGTGACGTTCACCTGCGTCGTCGATTCGGTTCACCGCGATGCGCCGAGCAAACATGAATCTACTCTAGAATGCCGGCGACGTCTTTCGTAAGCTCGGCAACGGAGCAACTTGCAGATCAGCCGGTGGCATCGATAGGGTGAATGCTTCGGTGTACTGAAGACTTTGCGGGAGGAAGAACGAATGAGGCTCCTTTTAAATTGGCTGCTCAGCGCCCTCGCGCTGCTGGTTGTTTCCCATTTTGTGCCTGGATTTCACGTCAACGGCCTGCTTCCAGCCTTAATCGCTGCTGTGGTAATCGGGCTGCTGAACGCCACCGTTGGCTTGCTGCTCAAGATTGTCACCCTTCCCTTGAGCATTCTCACGCTGGGAATCTTCTTGCTCGTCATCAACGGCATCATGATTCTGCTGGCCTCTGCCATTGTCCCAGGCTTCCACGTCTCCGGCTTCGGCCCGGCCTTCTGGGGCGCGTTGGTGCTGGCTCTTCTGGGCATGCTGATTCGGGCAGTCGTCAAGGATGCGTAGCGGGAGGGTTCCAGCGTTCACCGCGGGCTGAGTATGAGAGGGCCTGGCGTCTACGGCGTTCGTCCGTTTATCTCGTCGCGCCAGCTTCGCCGGCAGTCTTGCCTGGCTGGTTCGTTTCGTCGCTTGCCGATTTATGAATCGCGATCGGCTTCTTCACCGTTCTGGGCTGTGCAGGGTTTGCCTCTGGGCTCACTTTGACGGGTTGCGGCGCCTTCGGCCCAGGCAGGGTCAGCGGCGTCCGGATGGCTCCGGCTCCGCCAAACCCGCCGGGTATCCTCGCCGGCATCACGATCACTTTAGCCGGCTGGTTCTGCTCAACGCGCGTATAAACGCCCCAGCCTCCGCCCGCGACAACAAAAACGATCGCTGCCGCCGCTGCGCTGCGCATCCAGCCGCTCTCGGGCCGCAGCGTTCTCGGCCACGCCAGAATACTTCCGCGGCGCGGCGCTGCCCCCGCTGCCGCACTGACCGCCGTCTGTACCCGCTCTTCCAGTCCCTTGGGCGCGGGCAGGCTTGCAATCAGCCGCAAGGTCTCTTCCGCCGGGCTTGAAGCGGATGCACTCGCTCTTGGATCGTGAGGGTTCGAACTCATCGCAAACTCCTCTCATGGTCGAGCAAGTCGGCCATTAGGTTCCGCGCCCTGAACAGCCGCGAACGCACGCTGGACTCGGAAATCCCAAGAACGGATGCGATCTCCACGCTGCTCAGCTCTTCAAAGGCCGAAAGCATCAGCACCTGCCGCTCTTTAGCCGGTAGTTGGTCAACGCAGCCGAGAACATGAGCATGGTGCTGCGCCGCCGAGGCCAGTTGTTCCGCGGAAAGTCCTGTGGAGGGAAGCACCCGCGCCAGTTCGGCAACGTCATCGGTTTCAGGTCGTGTCTTGGCGCGACGCTTGCGGTCGAGCACGATGTTCCAGACGATGCGAATCAGCCACACCCGATGATCGCGCACTTCGCCCAGAGAATCGCGGTGGCGCAGGACGCGAACAAACGCCTCCTGCACGGCATCCTCTGCGTCTGCTTGATTGCGAAGAACGGAATAGGCCACGCGGTATAAAGCGCTGGCGTACTGGTCAACCATGGCCGCGAGCGCACTGTCTTCCGCGCGCCGGCGGGCTTCGTCATTCACCGCGCTCGTGGGACTCTCCATCCACCCTGCGACAATGGCCTGGCTGGTGCTCATCACTCACCAGACGCAGACCGGGAAGAAAATGCTCAGGTTCGCCCCGGGGCCTGCCTTTTGGCCCGCAAAAAGCAGCTCAAAACCCAGCCAGATCGCGACTGACCGGCCTACTTGGCGGCGAGCTTTTCAGACGCGATTGACCCTGCCGCGCCCTCTTTGTCGGCGTCCTTCACCTTGGCCCACAGTGCGCGCGCCATGTCCTGCTTGCCCTCGGCCGCATAGAGATCGGCCAGGTCGAGCTGGGCCACGCTTGCT
>CAZVYV010000287.1:0-4420 GCA_964630985.1 uncultured Occallatibacter sp. | reverse complement strand
CCAAGGCTCTTGGGTCAGACAGCTTCAAATACTCCCGGCGCCGCGCATCGGTCTTCAGCGCGTTGTCAGCCCAGTCACCGTACTTCGATTGGAGGTCGATGCCGCGATACCGCTCCATCCGAAGCGACCGCACCATGTCTTCGGTGTTTTCGTACATGTGCTCCACGGCTGTGTTATCCAGCACCGTTCCCAGCCGCTCGTACTCGCCATAATTCTCTTCTGCGGCTTTCGTATTGAACGCCAGCGGACGGCGGTCCTGGACGACAAGCTTCCCTGCGCGAGCCGCACGGTACTCAGCTTCCCCTTGCGCGTTCTCTTGCCGATCTTTGGCGATTCTCTGGCGCTCTTTCTCAGCCGCGTCTCTGGCCGTCTGTTCTTGGGCCGCAACCGCACGCTCGGCATCGAGTTGCGTGCGCGCTGTTTCAAGGCTGTAGATTTTGGCTGTGCGCTCTTCCGGCAACATCGGGCGGGCGTTCAGCGCGTAATAATCTGTGTTCCAGCCAGGTTCGCGACGTTTCCGTGCAGCATCAAGCAATTCCTCGCCACGCGATACAGCGGCGCGCATCTCATTGTTTCGCACGCGGCTACGTTCCGCTAAGTCTTCTGCTTCCTCGCGTGAATCAGCGATGCCCTGTTCGAGATAATGCTCCGGCTCCTCCGATGCAAACACGGCCCTCCAGTGCAAAGCACCATGAATGGCGTCTGGATTGTCGCCGTGAGCAATCGCCGCCCGTACAAGGTCTTCGTAGTCTTTCGCGTTCGTGATTTGTTCTTTATTTCGGAACCCAACCCATCGCTGATAGTCGCTCTCCGGCAATTTTCCAGCTTGGTCTGGAGATAGGCGCACCAACATGTTTCCGCGATCTCTCTGGCGATCACCGATAGCCTTCTCCGCCGGAGTCAATTCTTCTCCAGCATGGAGTTTACGAAGCGCCTCTATTGCTTCCGGCGTCTTGGACTCATCTGGCGGCATTGGGGCTTCCGGTACAGGATCGAGACTGTAGTATTCCGGCGTTCGTCTTTTCTCTGGCGGCTCCATCGGTGGTTCAAGCCGACGCTCCCTGCCCGCCTTCGTGCTGTCAATCGCTTGCTGTACTTGGTCAACCGTCAAATCCGCTGGCAGTTGCAGCGCCTGAAGCTGCTGTGCACGCTGCATTGCCGGAGACTGCGAAAGGGTCTTCTTCAGCGCTTCCAGCCGATCAATCGTCTGGTTCTGCACTTGCTCCGGCTTCATGTTTGGAAAGGCTTTCAGGACACCAATTGCCGTCATCAGCCCAACCGAAACACCGCCACCGATGTTGCTCCAACCTTCCGAGGTCTGCCCTTGCAGAATCTGTTGAATTCCGCCGGCTACCTGATCGTAGGCAAACTTTCCGCCTATGGCGGTATTCGCCGCCATGAAGATCGGCCGCGCCAGCTTCCCGGCTGTGCCTGTCATCTCGCCAAGCAGTTCCCCAGCCAGGCCAAAACCGTGCAAGGACATCATGATCGGGTTATACCAGTCCGCAAGGCTCAGGAATAGACCACGACCTACCCAGCGGCCGGTCTGATACGCCTCTGGTCCACCAGCCGGTCGATTCAGCCAGCCGTGCTTGTTATACTCCTCAATGTCAGCCTGTTCGACCGTCTTCTTAGCGCCAGCCGCTTCCGCTTCCTTGGCTTCGTTCAAATACGCTTGCCGCTGCCGCTCATCCGTCAGGTTCGGATCGCGCGCGAGGTGTCTCAATTCTTCCGCGTACTGATGAAGTGCCGTCTGCGGGTCGGCAAACATCTTGTCGGCCATGTGCTCCGCGCCCGCACGCCAGCGGCTATTCAGCCAGCCGAGGTAATCCAGCATGTGCGGGAATTCAGGAGCCGGAGCCAGGTCTTCTGGGGTCTTGCCTTCGTTCTGCCAAGCCGTGGTCTTCTGCTGCTTCTCCTGCATCTTCTGGACAGGAGTCATGTCGTAAGTCTGTAGCGGCTTTGACAGAAATTTATCCAGATCCTGCGGTGTCTGGATTGTGGGGAGAGGTCTCTTCTCGTACTTGCCTGATTCGTAATCACGATGAAGTTGCTGTGCGTAGGCCGTAGCATGGTCCGGGTTGTCGAAAACTCCGAGATGCTCCCCGGTATTGTAATAGCGGGCCTTAGCTTCGGGCTCACTGAGAATCTTCCCGTCAGCAGCTTGCGGGACAAGAACTTCCTTTCCGTAGGTCTTTGAACCGTTGCGTTCATCACGGAAACTCATCGAGTAAACGGTGCTCAATCCACCTGTTTTTGGGTTTGGGATTTTGGGACGGTCGTAGAGGTCGATGTTACCAGCTATCGACGGCGGTGCTGGCGGTGGACCGATAAACGGCTTCGAGTCTTGGACAGGCTTCGACTGTTTCGCTGCCGGAGACGAACTAGGCGATGCGAGGAATTTGTCTAATTCTTGAGTTGTGAACTGGTCTGCCATCTATCACGAGATCAATCCGCATTTAGATAGCGCAATGCCGCATCCACGGCTTGCTCTCTTGAGAGATAGGGCAAACCTTCTCCGTAACGGACAAAATAGCGCTGAGGCATCATATTGTCGGTTGGAACTGAGTAGTTGTGTCTTACGTAAAACGACACCTCGCCTTCGCTCATGGGGCGCGGCGGTATGTCGCACTCAATACTCATTCCGTAATCGTCGGACTGGTATACCTTCAACTCCACTCCGCTCTCAATTACTTTCTCTACACATCGCGTCGTCATACTACCCTCCTACGGCGTGTCGCCGCCCACCAGCATTACCCGAATGCCTCTGGCTTGTAGCGCGTCGGCTTGCTCTTTCGTCATCGGACGCTGCACTGTACCATCCGAGGTCGTCACCGAGTAAATCTGCTGCCCCATGCCCGACGGCACACCCTGCGGCGTATTCTCCGGTGCTCCCTGTCCTGGCTGCGGAGGTGCTTGCTGCATACCGCCCGGTTGCCCACCCCCGGACGGCGCTCCACCTTTCGGCATCATTTCCTCCACCTGCCACTCCGGCCACTTCGGGTGCTGCTTTTTGATGATCGCACGCAACTCGGCTAGAGCTTGATTTTCTTTACCCTTGATTTCCGCAACCGTGTGCCCACCGTAGGTCGGGTCGCCCGTCCCAAACCATCCCGTGTGCCCTTGGTCGCCAGCCAGTCGCGGATTCCATGCGTACCGGCCATCAGCATCCGTCACAAAATAATTGTCGATAAACTCCCCGAGTTCATCTGGTTGCTGGACTTTCTGGCCGTCGACCGTAGCCGTGTGCGTATGATTATGCCGTAACTCCACCAGTGCGCTATTCATCGACTCCAGCCGCTGGCTTTCCGTTGTCCAGTCAATGCCAGCCTCTCTTGCGACCAACTGCAATACCTGCTGCTGCACTTGCTCCGGCTTCCAGTCCGGATGAATCTTGGTCAAGAGCTTCGTGTAGGTCTGCTGCTTCCACTGCATCACCTGCTGGGCCTGCTCAACCTGATTCGGCGCAACCCAGTTGTCGCCGGGAAGCGTCGTCGTAGCCACGACCTTCGTCCCGTCCGGACTCATCGTTAAAATCTGCGTCTGCGGCTTGCCATTCTTCGGATCGCGGATGTCCCTCGTGACAACCTGATTCGGCTTCAACAATCCAGCCTGTACGGCTGCATCGTGCTCTGGGCCAGAAGCTGGAAGCGTACCATCGAGAATCTTCCCTTTCAGCGCATCTTCTTTTTCCTTGTTTTCGCGCTGCTTGGGCGACTGATCCAGGTAGTATTCTTCGTAAAAATTAACCGTACTCTTCTGCTCCGGCGTCATCTTCGACGGGTCTTTTTGTTGCTGCTCTATCGCCGCCCGATACGAATCTTTGTCTTTGGCTTCTTGTTGTTCTTTGGCGTTTGCACGCTCGGCGCCTTTCACTTGAAGATCGGCCAACTTCCCTTCCTGCTGTTCTTTCTTCGACGGCCCGTACAGGTCCCGAGGATCAATCTGCTTCGAAGCGTTGATTGCCGCCTGAAGATAAAGCTCCGGACCCTGCGGCTTGAACATTTTGCTCGCCGCGTCTTTAACTTTGCCGCCGATGCCTTTCTTCTGGCCCATGTCCTGCGGGATGACATACTTTTCACGGGCTTCGTTATACTGTTCCCACTCTTGCTTTAGAACGTTTCCCGCGGCTTCGATCTTCTTAGGATCACCCCCTTCAACGGCTGCACGGTACGCTTGCCCAGCCGTGTCCACAGTGTCCTTCATGGTGCCAATACTTGACGCGGCCTTCTCGCGCGCCTTCTGCTCCCCAAGATATTTTCCCGCCATCCAGCCCCGAAGAACTTTGTCCGCAACGTCAGCAATTGCTCCCGTCTTCCCGCCGTAATACACCTGCGGATCAGGGTTCTCCTGCCCACGCATCGACTGCGCGGTCTGGACGGCAACCGGAGACGGCTGTGGCAGCGGAGTCGGATCAAGG
>CAZVYV010000286.1:0-4426 GCA_964630985.1 uncultured Occallatibacter sp. | reverse complement strand
CGGTTCGAGAGAACTTCCACTTGACCGCGGAGCAGAAAGCCGCGTTCACTGAGAAGTTGAAGGCCGACCCGAAGGAGTTGGGCAGGCGTAAAGTCGTCTCCGTTGTCAGGACCGACGGGCTCAAGGTCATTCTGGACGATGGGTCATGGGTTTGCTACCGCCTCTCGGGCACCGAACCGGTGGTTCGTGCCTACACCGAAGCGCGCACCGAGCAGGACACCAGAGCTCTGCGCTCGGCGGCCGAAAAGTTTGTGTTGAGCTGAGGCCCGTCACGGGCCCTAAGCCCGGATTGGGATTCGATGCCGGAACAGATTGTGCAAGGGAAGACGAAAGCGACCGCGGGCAAGCGCGTTTCGCTGCGCGCGTGGGCGCTTGACGTGACAGAACGCCTTTGGCGGCCGGCGGGCACCGTCGTCGCCATCGTGCTCGCGCTTCTTGTCACATGGCACGTCGTATACGGCAATCACGGTTTGTCCATATGGCAACAGAAACGCGTTGAAGATCGCGCCTTGCAACAGGAGATCAAGGATCTGCAGCAGGAAAATGCTCAGATGCGCCAGCGGATCGATCATCTGAACTCAGACCCCGAAGCCATTGAGCGTGAGGCGCGCGAGAAGCTCCACTACGCCAAGCCCGGCGAAGTGATCATCAATTTATCCGACAAGCCGCAGACGCAGCCTTCTAAGTGAACTCGTCCCTCTGATCGCGCCCTGTTCCCCGCTCTTTCAGAAGTCGATGTGCGCCCGAACCGTGGCCACATAAACCGGGCCACGGTCGGTGTTGTAGCCCGGATGGGCAATCTGCGTTCCGCCGATCATGCCATAAAGGCCGCGCCAGATATGGGCGTTGTAATACCACTCCACAATGTCCTCGCGTCCGTAGCGCAGATTGCCGTCGCCCAACAGGAAGCCCAGGCCGCCGAAGTGTAGATAATTCTGATGATCGCGCTTGATGGCGTTCGAAACGTACGCCACGCCAGCCTTGTCATTCGATCGCCGCCAGCTTTGTCCCTTGTAATCGCCGCCAAATAGAATCGTCTGCCCCACTTCCGTGTAGACGTACGATTCATGCTGATCCTCGTTCCAGCCGAAACGTCCAAACACCCGCAAGCTGTCCGTCACTTCCTGTTCGGTGTTGAGCCCAAAACCATATTTCACCGTCCCATTTTTCCTGGTCGCGGTAATGTCGGGTGTGGTCACTTGGCCGTTCAGGTATTCGTCCACCGACTCCCGGTAGTCGCCCATGTGCGCGTGATTCACAAAGCTCAGCACGCGTACCGCGCCCTCACGCTTCGGATCAAGCCACCTGGAGAAGGGCCCCTTGCGCAGCTCGAACTCCCAATTCTGCCCATTGGCGCGGCTGATCGCCCAATCCAGGTCGATGCCGTTTGCCACGGTTGGCATCGCGGCGATCGCATAGCGCGCTGACCAGACCTTGTCGTCGTATTCCAGAATTCCGGCCACCGTGTAGCCGCGCGTGTCCGCCGCGTAGTCCCACGCGCCATTGTTCACAATGGTCCAGTTCGTAAATTGCAAATGGCTGTCTGAGCCGACAGAGTTGAGGTCGAAACTGTCAGGCAGCGTCATCTTGCCGATACGAATCTCAAACCTGCGCGCGGGCACTTTTGTCGCCAGCGCCAGAGATCCCCGGTCCTGATCAACCATCTCGCTCGTCAGTCCGAAGACCTGATGGATTTCGCCGCGCGCGAGATACGGCTTTGTGCTCAGGGTTGGGTTACGTACCACGTCAACATTGGTTTCGCCTGCCAGCCCCAGTGCTTGGGAGATCCCTCGTCCGCCCGCGTTCTCGAAGTCGACAATCAGATCCGTGTTGAACCGGCTGTTCGGCCACAACTGATAACCGAGGTAGAGTGTCCCCACCTCCGACGCTTTGGTCTCAAAATCGTCGATGAGGCTGTTGGTGCCTTCGTAGGGCGAATGAAAATGCCCATGCATCTGGAAGATGCTATTGGCTTGACCCGAAACCCAGTAGCGAGCCGAGTCCGGGTGCGGAAACATGGTGAGCGTTTCCGCTCCAGCCGGCGACGCCGGCTCCGGGGCGGGAGGCGTCTCGCTCGGGACCTGGGCACCCCCAAGAGCAGCAGCAAATAGAAAAGCGCAAGCCAGAACGCGGAACGAGAACGGGAGCGGGTTGGTGATCCGGAAAAGCATAAGATCAAAAGACGGTTACTATACCCCCAGTGGGTATATACTATACCCCGGATGGGTATTGTCAAGCAGAGGAGATTCTCCATGGCTCTTCATGAACGGGAACAAATGAAGCTTTTGCAGCGCATTCGCAGATTGCGCGGGCAGTTGGACGCGGTTGAACGGCTCGTCAAGGCAGACGAGGATTGCGGCGGCCAACTGATGCTGCTTGCCGCTGTCCGCGGCGGCATCAACGGCCTCATGGGCGAAGTACTCGAAACGCACATCCGCTTTCACCTTGTGGACGGCGCCAAGGAGCAGATTGCACCGGAATTGGCCGAAGATCTGATCGACTTGGTGCACGCGTATCTCAAATGATATCATTGGTTTGCAAGCAACCCATCGTTGCGTTGCTTGGAATGCGCCCTCAGCGCGTTTGAGCTCATCGTATCGAGCCGATAGCCCTCGAAGTGTGAACAGCGGTTGAATCCATCGGGAAGCGGGTGCCTCTTCGGTGCGGTTGAAGTTCGTGTGCCATCGCTCCAATTGTGAGCGCTCCGCCACAGCCATGCATCCAACGCAAAGGAGACCCCAGGCAACTTCTGCAAGCGGGAGTGATTCATGCAGCGATTGGCGGGCAAGGTCGCAATTGTGACCGGAGCGGGCTCGGGCATCGGACAAGGCATCGCGAAGCGGCTCGGCTGCGAAGGGGCCAAGGTGATCGTCGATTACGTCGGCGACCCGGCGGGCGCGGAGGAGACACAGCGCGCCATCGAACAGGCTGGCGGCAAGGGCGAGATTGTTCGCGCCGATGTAACCAGCGTCAGCGATGACCGCTGTCTGGTGGATGAAGCCTGGAAACGCTTCGGCTCAGCGGATTTCCTGGTGAATAACGCGGGGATGGAACAAAAGTCGGACTTTTGGGATACATCGGAAGCCGATTACGACAAAATTATGGCGGTTAACCTCCGCGGGCCATTCTTTCTCACGCAAGCATTCGTCCTAAGGCTCCGCAGCGCGAAGCGCCCCGGCCGCATTGTGAACATCAGTTCGGTGCACGAGGACATGGCCTTCCCAGGTTTTGCTACGTACTGTTGCAGCAAGGGCGGAATGCGCATGTTGATGCGCGATCTGGCCGTCGAGCTCGGACCGCTGGGAATTACGGTCAACAACGTGGCACCCGGCGCTGTTGCCACTCCCATCAACACGGCGCTGCTTAACGACAAGCCCAAACTTCAGGCGTTGCTCGCCAACATTCCGCTGGGCCGGCTGGGCAGCCCGGACGATGTCGCTGGCCTCGTGGCCTTTCTCGTGTCGGATGACGCAGCCTATGTAACCGGCTCAACCTTTGTCATTGATGGCGGTTTGATGCGCAGTTATCACGAGCAATAAAGAAAAACGATGCCTTCAAGAATCGAAAACTATGCCCTCATCGGCGACTGCGAAACCGCCGCTTTGGTTGATAACAACGGCTCTATCGATTGGCTTTGCTGGCCCGACTTCTCTTCCCAGGCGTGCTTTGCCGCGCTTCTTGGCACCCAGGAGAACGGTTTCTGGAAAATCGCGCCGCAATCCGGCGCTTGCGCGACGTCCCGCCGCTATCGCGATGGCACGCTGATTCTCGAAACCACCTTCGAAGATCCCGATGGAGCGGTGCGATTGATTGATTTCATGCCCGTGCGCGATTGTGATTCCGATGTGGTGCGCATCGTAGAGGGAATTCGCGGAAGCATGGATCTGCACATGGACCTTGCGTTGCGCTTTGACTACGGGCGAACCGTTCCATGGGTCACAGCGATCGACGACGGAGTGCGCGCAGTTGCAGGACCGAGCGTTGCCGTTCTTCATGCTTCGATTCCCGTGCACGGAGAAAACCTGACGACGGTAGCCGACTTCAAGGTGTCCGCTGGCGAACAGGCCTGGTTTACGCTCACCCACGGAGCTTCGCACCGCCCCGATCCCAAGCCGATCGACTTCCAACAGGCGCTCGAGGATACGGAAAGCTTCTGGCGGAAATGGGGCTCGCAATTGAACTACGACGGCAAATACCGCGAAGCGGTCGAGCGGTCGGTGATCACGCTAAAGGCCATGACTTTTCGCCCGACTGGCGGCATTGTTGCTTCGGTTACCTCCTCATTGCCTGAGGCGATCGGCGGGCAGCGTAATTGGGATTATCGCTATTGCTGGCTGCGCGACACCACATTCACCCTGCTGGCGCTCATTAACTGCGGCTGTTTCGATGAGGCGGCCGCCTGGCAAGATTGGCTGCTGCGCGCGTT
>CAZVYV010000285.1:0-4447 GCA_964630985.1 uncultured Occallatibacter sp. | reverse complement strand
TGCCCGGCAAATTCTGTACCAGTTGGCCTGCCCCTAACTCGGATATACCTTAATCCAATGCGTTCGGATTGAAGTATGCAAGCTCCTGTTCGCCGTCTTCGACACGATCGCATTGGTCACTTGCATAGGCATGTGACAATCGATGCAGTTACGCACAATCTTGCTTCCTAGGGTGCGGGAAGCGCCACAGCTCTGCCACCTGTGACAGCCAAGGCAGCGATCCGAATAGCTCGCCGCAGGGCGCTCACGATGATGCACATCGTGGCAAGTAGAACAGGACATGTTCGGCGACGACAGATAGCATCGGCTCTTTTTCAAAAGGCCAACTTGATTTCCATGCACGTCCAACTGATTGGCACTGTCAACAGGCGCCGCCGCAAAGTACTGATCCAGCGGTTTGCCAGGAAGATACGTGAATGCCGGAGTCAATTCTTTTCGTTCTGCGCCATTGTGACAAAGTGCGCACAGATCGACCTTGCGATCCCGGCTGAATTTTTTCGGATTGAGAATGCCATCGCTCGACGTCGTCGATTTTGTCGAACTATTCTGTTCTCGCGCCACATGATCCGCCGCCGGACCGTGACAAACCTCGCATGAGATGCCAGTCACCAGGCTATCTCTATCGTAGACATTGGTCGTAGGATCCAACGACAATGGATGGATATAAGTGGCGTGGCATTCCAGACAGCGTGGATCCACATGGCGCGCAAAATTTGCTGTACCATCCTCGTAACCTGGGCTGTTGATCCATTGATTTCCATCCGACCAATAACTCACGGGCAATTCATAGAGCTGATTGTCTGCCCAATACAGATAAGTCTGGCCTCGCACCCCAGAGCCCGTAACAATGTCAATCCGCTCACTTCGCGTCAATTTCTGCGAGCCCTTTTCCGCAATGGCGGTCTCATAATAGTCGCCATGTTCCATGTCCATCTTGAAAGAGAGGCGCGGGTCTATATCCGTAACCAATGGATCCTGGATCATGAGGATGTTCTCACCTTCTTTAAATGATCCAAGGATTGAATCCTTGGTAGGAAGCTGAGAGGTAAGGTGATGCGCAGTGTCAGCATAAGAGACAGACTGTTCCTTGTGGCAAGACAAGCAGGCACCATCTCCAACATAGCCAGATCGCGAGTCCCGGACCTCGCCGGCCGCCGCATCCAAGTCCGCTCTCGCATAAGCGATCCGCGGGTGCCGATCAAGCAAATGCAAGACCAAGTAGCCAAGACCGAGGAAACAAATCAAGCTGCCCACTGAGGTGCGAACCATAGATCTCGCTTTGGAATGATCCTCTTTTCGAATTTACCTGCTTACAGTCAGTTCGTACCACGTTGTTACCGTTCTTGCGAGCGGAAATTTCCACTCGCCGCCTGCCTTGGTGGCCGAGACTGGGTTGCCGACGGGCTGGCCCGATCCGTCAATCGCTTGCAATTGAATCGCCCGCGCCGGTTCCAGGTGTTTCAGGGTCAGCGTGCCCACAACTGGTTCGATGAGGGTGGGCGAGTCTCCCCAATTCGTTACATCGGTCCCAGCCGAGTTCCAGCGCTGGCCGGTATTCTCTACGCGCCCCCCTGCAACGAGCAGCATTTTCGAGGACTGTGCGATCGGCTTCGCATCGAGGGAGCTGAGCTGGATTGAGCAGAACTTGTTCTCCACTTTGGCCTCAAGATTGCTGTCGCCCGCCTTCTGTGCCGAAAGAAATCCAATTAGCGCCTGTGTCCTCGGCGAATCCACCGTTACCAGGCCCGTTTCTGGCGCAGAGTGGTACCACGTCAGTTGACCGGTGTCGGAGCGAATGGGATTCGGCGTCACGCCGGCGGCAACGCTCTGCGTTGGCGGCCCGTCAAATGAGGAGATTCGTATTTCGCGTTCCAGCGGGAGCCACAGCGGAAAACCCGGCGTGAAATACGGGCGCTCGCTGGATGGCAGCAGCATGCTGTCATATACCTGCTGAGCCGTGTATGAGCGATCTACAATTTGCGCAGCCTTCTTCACATCCGCGCGGAGGAACAGCAACGCTCCCGCCGCTAGTTCGGGCATCTTCAGCGGATCGAGCGAGATATCGAATGGGTCACCGACGTACGGTTTCCATGCTGGATCTTGCTTGGGCTCGAAGGTATACCACATGATCGCGTCCCAATCCTGCATCGCTCCATACGCCGCCAGAATCGGAATGCCCTCGCCCGCGTAGTCATTGGGAAACGGCTCGTTGACTTCGCTCACCGTATAAGGCTTGCCGGCAATCGCCGACCGGGAAAGCTCAACAACCATCGAATTGAATGGATCGTCCACCATGGGCGACTTGTACACATAGTTCTCGGGATGCTCCCAGTAAGTGTGGCCGTCAATGACATCGCTCCCTATCGTTGCCTTCAAAATCGGATATCCGCTGCCGGAATGGCTGTGATCGGCGGTCGCAATCACCAGCGACTTCGATCCCAGCGTCTGCTTCAGGTAGTTTTCCATCCCGGTGAAATAATCGCGCTGAGTGTCGTTGTAGAACTCAGCTTCTGCGCTGAAACGCTCCGGGGGAGCGGTAGCTGCCTGTCCTCGCCAAAACATCAGTGGAACGTCGCCCTCGTTTGCTTCTACGTTCGCCATTTGGCGAAGCGCGGCGATCTGCTCCGGCGTGCGGTGCGCGGCAAGCCACTTGTTGTACATGCCGGTCAACTCCTGCCCGTAGAACGGCGAGGGCGCCCGGTAGCCGATGTTGAGCGCATCTTCGTTGTTGATTTCAATCAAGGCGACTGCGGGATCCTGCGTGTACTCAAGACTGGTATAGGGGTTGCGATGTCCCAGCAACTGCTGCGCGTACTCCTTTTGCAACTCGATCATGCGCTTGTCGAAGAGCGAGGTTCCTTTCGCGCCCTCGCGGAGCTGGTTCGCGTCTTCCACGCTGTCGCCCGCTTTGAACGGACGCCCAACCAGCAGGTTGAAATCGATGTAGATTCCGCGTTTCTCCAATTCCGCAATGAAAAAGTCTTCACGATCGAATTGGTCCGGGGCCATGCTACGCGTGTCCTGGCGTCCGGCCGCGATGAGCCCGCGCGGCGCCTCGAGATCGAGAAACTGGAAGCGGACGCAGTTCACGCCAAACCGCGCAAGCGTCGCCGCCCATAGTGGGGCATCTTCTTTCGTGGGTATCTGTCGCGATCCCTTGCTCCAATCGGTAATATTCACTCCCCACAGGCGGATACGCTTGCCGTCGCCGGTCGCCAAATGGCCGTTCAACACCTGAATAAATCCGCGCCTTCCTGCTGGCGCTTCGAGAAGAAACGAAACATCGACCGGCGAATGAAGCTCTGTGGCCCGGCGGTGACCAAGCGCGAACGAAACCATTCCAGGCACGCCCTGCGGATGAACATGATTCGGCGCGAAAATCAGAACGATGGTAAGGACGGTAACCAGGTTGAAGCGCATGGTGATCCTTTCGGGAAGTTTCTAGAGAGGCATGATTGACATCGGGAGGGCGCGGAATATCCGCCAGTTCCCGATCGTTAGGTCGCTGCCAATATACGCCCTCCACGAAGTCCAAGAATCCGACGAAAGTCTGATTTCAGTGAAAGCGATCCGTGTTTGAATGCAAGAGCGAGAAGATTTGCGGCACGGCATGCCGCTTGAGTTGTGCATCGGGATCGGGTGCCGGGTATGTTACGTGTGGGAGGGCAGCTCAATGGCGAATAGTGAAGAATGGTCAATGCTGCAAATCACCCGGCGCGAGCTGTTGGCGCAAGCCGCATGCAGCGCTGCGCTCCTTTCCGCGGCCCCTTTGTTGAAAGCTATGGAATCGCCGCTCGTCGCAGGATCTTCATCGCCCCGTATTACCGAAAGCTTCGATTTCGGGTGGAAATTTGCCAGAAACGATGCATCGGGAGCGGAATTGCCAGTGTTCAAGGATGCTGACTGGACCACTCTTGATTTGCCTCACGACTGGAGCATCGAAGGACCTGTTGATGAGCATGCGCCCTCTGGTGGGCCGGGCGGCTATATGCCAGCCGGAATCGGTTGGTACCGCAAGAAGTTCAGCATCCCGGCGTCTTATCGCGGCAAAGTGGTTATGCTCGAATTCGACGGCGTCTACCAGAACAGTGACGTTTGGATCAACGGCCACCATCTTGGCCACCGGCCCTACGGATACATTCCGTTCGCCTACGAGCTTACTGACCATCTGAAGTACGGCGGAGAAAATGTTGTTTCTGTCCGCGTCGATAACTCGAAGCAAACCAACTGTCGCTGGTACTCCGGGTCTGGCATCTACCGGCACACCTGGCTGCATGTGCTCAACCCGCTACACGTCTCACTGTGGGGAACTTTTGTGACCTGCCCCAGGATTCGGGCGGAGGCGGCCACCGTCGAAGTAAGAACAACCGTCGCCAATTCGCTTGGCATCGCGGCGCAATGCAAATTGATGACGGAAATTATTGACGCACGCGGCGTCACTGTTGCC
>CAZVYV010000284.1:0-4476 GCA_964630985.1 uncultured Occallatibacter sp. | reverse complement strand
CTGCCGCCGCTGCGGACCGTGCCAATCGAAGTGCCCTATTGGTCCGATGGCACTCCGGCGTTCCACTAAACATAGCCGTAAAGCAACAGTACCGATCCCAGGAACGACCTCAGGTCCTGACAAACGCCCTTCGCGTCGCGATCATCACTGACGAGAAGCCGACTAGTCAGGACGAATCTGCCCTCGATGAGCGCATCCCCGATCTCGCGCCAATGGAGATCAGGGCTAGCGAGTTCCAGCGCTAATGCCCCGCACCCGTGCGCCTACCTATGGACATTCCAAAGGTATGTGTAGTACCTTCTTTGCAGTGTCCAAAGGAGTGTGGGATGAAAGACAACAAATCGGAAGTGTTGCAGGGGACGCTGGACCTGATGGTGCTGAAGACGCTTTTCGCACTGGGGCCGCTACACGGCTTCGGAATAGCGCGGCGCATCGAGCAGGTGAGTGGCGGAGTTCTGAATTTGAACGAGGGAACGGTTTACACAGCGTTGCTGCGATTGCAGCAGCAGGGGTGGATCGTGTCAAAGTGGGGCACGAGTGAGAACAACCGCCGCGCCCGCTTTTACTCCATTACCAGGCTGGGCGCGAAACAACTGGAGCGCGAGACAGAGAACTGGGAGCGGGTGGCGGGCGTTATGGAACGGGTGCTGAAGCTCCAGAGGCAGGGGTGAGGCGATGGGAAAGCTGCGGGGACTGTGGTCGAGAGTGAGGGGGCAGGCGGCTCAGGGCCGAGAGGACGAGGCGTTCGACGAGGAGATCCGCGAGCATATCGCGCTGCTGGAAGAGCGCTGTATCGAACAGGGAATGAGCGCGCGCGAGGCGGCGCGGACAGCGCGACGGCAGTTCGGGAATGTGACGGCGCTGAAGGAGCGGCAGCGCGCGCAGCGTGGAATCCTCTCGCCGGGGGAGTGGTGGCGCGACGTGCGGTTCGGCATGCGCATGCTGGCCAAGCGGCCGCTGTCGAGCGCGGCCGTGGTGCTGGCCCTGGCACTGGGCATCGGCATGAATGCTGCGGTGTTCACCTTCGTGAACGCTTTGCTGCTGCGGCCTCCTCAGGGAGTAAGCGCGGCCAACAAGCTCATCGAAGTGTGGCTGCACAATCCTAAAAGTGGCGGCGCACAGGGCTATTTGCCTTTTAGCTATCCCGATTTCGCGTACTACCGCGATCACACCCAGTCGCTGGAAGGGTTGATGGGATTCGACGGCGATGGCACGAATGCGATCTGGAATCACAAGGGCACAGGGGAGATTCTCCACGGACAGCTTGTGTCGGGCAATCTGTTTCCTCTGCTGGGTGTGAGCGCCCTGGCGGGGAGGACGTTAACGGCCGATGACGACGAACTCGACAATCCCCGCCAGGTCTCTGTGCTGAGCTACCGGTTCTGGAAGCAGAGACTCGGTGGCGACCCGGGAGTAGTGGGCAAGACAATGATGCTGGACGGTGAGGCTTTCACGGTGGTGGGCGTAGCGCCCGCGGGGTTTACCGGATTGATGGTGGGAATGGACCCGGATTTCTGGGTGCCGCTGGCGGTGCAAGACCGCTTCACACATGACCAGGGACGTATGAAGGACCGCAACACGTACTGGCTGATCGTGGCCGGAAAGATGCGAAGTGCCGGCGACCGGAAGCGCGTACAGGCGGAGATACAAGTGCTGGCGCAGCAGGTGTACTTGGCAAATGGCAGCAAGGACGACCTTCTGGATGGGATTGTGTATCCACTGACGCTGGTGCCGGGGCCGTTTCGCGGCTATGTGGGCGCATTTACCGGCGGGCTCCTGGCGGTATTCGCGCTTGTGCTGCTGATTGCGTGCACCGATGCCGCCAGCCTCCTGCTGGCGCGAGCGACGGGGCGGGCGCGGGAGATGGCGACGCGCGCCGCGCTGGGAGCGGGGCGGGCGCGCCTGTTTAGACAAATGCTCGTAGAGAGTCTGATGCTGGCAACCATCGCCGGCGCCTCGGGCGTCGCGATTGCGTGGGCGACCTCACGTCTGCTCATGCAGTTGAAGCCGGCGAACATTCCCGTCACCCTGGCGATCCCGCTGGACTGGAGGGTGGTGCTGTTCGCCGTTGTAATTTCAGCGGCAACCGGAGTGGCATTCGGGCTGGCGCCGGCATTGCGCGCCTCGGCAGTTGAACCGGCGCGGGTGCTGAACGAGGAGTCGCAAGCGGCGGGGTGGAAGAAATCGCGCATCCGCAGCGTGCTGTTGGTGGCGCAGATGGCCATCTGCGTAGTGCTGCTCGCCTGCGCCACGCTGTGCGTGCGCAGCCTCATGCATGCGAATGCCATCGACCCAGGTTTCGACACCAGCCACATTGTGGTAGCGACTCTCGATCCGGGGAGCCTGGGCTACCCGCCGCGCCAGGTGAGCGATTTCTATACCCGGCTGGCCGAGCGAGTGCAGCACCTACCCGGTGTCACGTCCGTGAGCTACGCGGGTTATCTTCCCCTGGGGACCTCGAGCAATCGAGACACCGCAGGCACACAGATGCCGAACGGCCCCAATGCTGTTCGAGTGAACGGATTTCGCGTGGCGCCGGGGTTCTTCAGGACCATGGGGATCCCTCTGCTGCGCGGGCGCGATTTGACCGAGGAGGAGGCGGACAGCGCCACGCCGGACGCGGTCATTATCAACCAGACTCTGGCGCGAAAGCTCTGGCCGAGTGAAGATCCCGTGGGGAAACGCCTGGCCCTGGGAAGCGAAAAGACAATGAGCGAGGTGGCGGGGGTCGTGAGGGACGGGAAGTACCGCACCCTGGGTGAAGCGCCCATCGCGGTTGTTTTTCGCGGGGAGCTGCCCCCGGTCCGGACCCTGGTGGTGCGCACGGCGGGAGACTCGCGGACGCTGCTGGACGAGGTGCAGCGCGAGGTCCCGGCGGTGGATCCGCTGATGGCCGCTACCCAGGTGCAGACCATCGAGTCGTATATGGCACTTCCATTGTTCCCCGCGCGGACCATGGGATGGCTGCTGGGGGTATCAGGCATCCTTGCGGTGGTGATGACGGCGACCGGACTCTTCGGAGTCATTGCGTACATGGTTTCGCAGCGAACCCACGAGATCGGCGTGCGCATGGCGCTCGGAGCGCGGCGGAGCGACGTGCTGAAGATGGTGATGGGCCAGGGACTGCGGCTGACCGCCATCGGACTGGGAATCGGACTATGCGCGGCTTTTGCTGCCTCGCGACTGCTCGCGCCGCTGCTCTATGGGATTGGAGCAAGCGCCCCGGCAACCATAACCGAGGTGGCCGCGGGTCTGGCGGCAATTGCCTTGGCTGCGTGCTATCTGCCGGCGCGAAGGGCCATGCGCGTGGATCCGTCTGTGGCACTGAGATACGAGTGACCTCGTTTCTCATGCAGTCGAACCGCCAATGAGAGCCAGCGGACTAAGTTGACGCCGGCATCCCGCGCTCTCGACTGGATTACGAATGGAAAACGCCGTTTCCGGCGCCGATCACGCCCTTACCCAGACGGCCCTTCGCTCCCAACCCGGCCAACCCTGTCACCGATAACCCCGCCGTTTTGCTGTCAATCCCCTAACCCGCTCCATTCACGCCTAACCCATTCATTCCAAACGGAATCCATTTTTCCCCAAGTTTGCCGATTATTTCCCCCGTTTCGCTACACTTGTTCATAGTTGGTTGAATCTCCTTCAAACAGAGGCCTGGGCGGTTCCGATGAGTGCCGGAGGGGATTACGGCAAACTTCGATCCGCCCATCCTTTTTTCTGGAGAAGGTCTTCTCCGTAAGACGCACCAGAAGCAGTGCAGAAACCGGAGAAAGGACGCCATAAGCCCTGATTTTCGAGGGTTTTGCGAACAACCCATCGGGAATCATAGATCTCGGGTGAATGAACACGACCAAGCCATTCAGAATCAGTATCATAGCCACAAACCATGGGGGGTGGGGGGCGGGGGTATATCGAGAAAGGGTACACCGCGCCAGACCCCGGCTCCCGGCTACAGCCTGATCGCAGAATTCCGTCCCGCGCTCTTGCTTTTCTATTCCCTGGTCCCTCTTCCCTAATCCCTGTTCTTACGTCTTACGCCGTCTTACACCGCGTCTCACGTGTCTTACACGTCCAACACGACCTCATCTCCGTGTCTTACAAGCCCTTTTCGACACTTCCCGTTGCGCAACCTAAAATGTTCCTTGGGACCCGAGGTGGAGCAGTGAAGAACGGCACGAAGAAAAGCATCAACACAACCGCGCGAGACCGCAGAACCGCCCAGGCCACCCGCTCCGCCCGCAAGCCCGCCGCCCGGCGCGCCGCAAAAAACGCGATCTTTTCTTCCCCTGAAGCCAAAGCCATCAAGAATGAAATTTGCGCCGCCGGACGCAAGCTCTGGATGCGCCAATATGTAGACGGCAATGGCGGAAACATCTCCTTTCGCTTCGGCCCCAACGCAGTCCTCTGCACACCCACGCTGGTCAGCAAATTTGACCTCACGCCCGACGACATTTGCCTCGTCGATCTCGA
>CAZVYV010000283.1:0-4534 GCA_964630985.1 uncultured Occallatibacter sp. | reverse complement strand
CTCGATTGCAGTAAGTACATTTCATTCAGTTCACCATATTGCCCGTCTTCGCCTCTGGCACATCCGATAGGACGCTCTTCCATTCAGCATTCATGCTTCGATTCCTCCATCATTGCCGGCGGGATATGCCCGACCAGGTCCAGCGCCCCGACATCCTTGAGCCATTTCACAGCCTCGTCTGGCCCAACCATGCCGGATTTCAGCGCTATTCCGATCGTGGTCAGCTCTACATCCCACATCTTCGCCCGGAGACTTGCGGCGCGAAGGGCCGACAGCAGGAACTCGCGGTGAGATTCATCGCTCATGTCGCGGTACCGTGGTTGTGCTTGCTCTTGGCCCACGCGATCTGCCGTGATCTGATCCACATGGCGACTTCAGCGGATATTTGAGGCGATGGCAGATCCCCCTTGAACGCGAATGGCGGCTTCATCTTAAACTTTTCCATGAATTTGTGATATGCCCAACCTGAGCTGTAATTCTTGCTCGCTCCATAGGCCTTCAATTCAGCGTAAAACTGTCGCTGTTCCTGCCGACTATATTCCCGACCTGACTTTGCCTTGGCTCGCTGGCCTGGCACCCACTCGACAAGTTCTCCGTCCGATTCGAAGATAGAAGTTTCAGCCTTGGATTCCTGCCCGCAATTCGGACAAATCTTGATCTTCGGCGGCTTCAAGTAAGAGCAGTTGCTGCACGGCTTGGGAAGCGGCTCTTTCCTCTCAGCTACCGCTTTGGCTGCTGGCTTGCCGTCATCGAGGTGCTCGTGGTGGATATCCGTCACATATCCGAGATTTTGCGTTGTATCGGAATGGTCCAATATCATTGCGTAGTCTTTGCCGTCTGCCGTTCGTAACGCTCGCCCGATAATCTGCACGTAGAGCATTTCAGATTTGGTCGGCCGAGCTAAGATCAGGCATCTCACGTCCCAATCTACACCCGTAGTCAGCGTCTGGATATTCGAAACTACCTGATATGTCCCATCGTGGAATTTTTGCTTTATCTCGCGCCGCTCGTCCGCAGTCGTTTCAGCATCTTGGTAGCCACAGCTAATGCCAGCTTGCTCGAATCGATCTTGGATTGATTTGGCGTGAGCTTTGTCAACTCCAAAGCATAACGTTTTGCCTTTCCCCCACTTTTCTTTCCACGTCTTGATGATGTCCGCAGTTAGTCCGCCTCCCTGCATGGCTTGGCTGAGCTGGCCCTCATGATAATCGCCGGCCACAGTCTTGACCTCGGACAGATCAGGGTGACCGGTCGCGAATACCCTGAACTTGGACAGATATCTCTGTTCGATCAGTTCCGCCGTGGTCGCGGCAACCAACAGGCTATCAAAATACTTGCCCATTCCCTTGGCCCAGGGAGTGGCACTCAATCCGATAATTGGTACATTGGCCCAGGCAGGGCTGGTCAGCCAGTCTTTGTGAGCTTGGTGAAGCCGGTGGCATTCATCGAACATCACCGTCTTGGCTTCGGGGAATGCGCCCCGGGCTTGAATTGTCTGAATGGAACAGATTTGAACAGGACGAGACCCATCCGTCATCTCGTGGTTGGCCTGGAGGACGCCGATGTCTCGGATACCCTCCGCATAAAAGCTCTCGACGGTCTGGTCGACGAGCGAGATGGCTGGAACCACGAAAGCCACCCGGTTGCCCTTGTCCCGCGAGCCTTCCACGATCGCCGCGGCTAGCTTTGTTTTTCCTGCGCCTGTCGCGGCCTGAACTACGAGCCTTCTGACGCCGGCCCTCACGCTGTCTCGGATGTTGGCCAGTGCCTCTTGCTGGTATGGTCGCAATTCGGAAATCATACTCCAACCTCCAAGGCCTGCTTGCCGAGTTCCGAGATACCGTATCGGTCGCCGATCCGGACCATGAGCCCGCGGCGCCAGAGTTCCGCCCCGATCGAGGTTCCCACGCTGATGGTTCCATCAGGGTTGATCAGCGATAGGAAATACCTCTCGCTTTCCGTCAGCTTTCCGGATTTCGACCTCAGAGTACCCGCTAGATGGCCCCTAGAACGGGCTGGCAAGGTCCCCGGTGCGTTTTCTGCTAGGAGGCGCTGTTTCCACCCCTTCACCAGCGGCCACGGCACGCCCCACGCCTCCACGGTCTTTCTCGTCCATCCGCCTTTCGGGGATTTCCCTGCCTCGATATCCGCCTCAGTCAGTTTCATTGTTCCTCCGGTAAAATCGTAACGCCGTCCGCAAGCCCTCTCTCAACTACTAAGAATCTTTTCTTGGTTGACTCCTTACAGATGCAGACACAGAAACAGACTCAGAAACAGATACAGAGAGAAACCGTTACAGAGTCCGTTTCGGAACAGTTTCTGAAACCGTTTCATTTGGTTTCAACCAGTTTCAATGTCTCGTTTCGTTGCCGTTCCCGAAATGCTTTGACGCGGTCCGTTGAGATGTCACTTTTGTGCTGGCGTGCATCCCAATTGTGCGGTTTCAGGTCGCCATTCGGCATCTGATCAATGAGACCAGCGGCCGTTAACGCCTGCATGAGTTGGGTTGCTTTGGGAGGCTGAAGCCGGAGTGCAAATGCAATGTCTGCGATTTGCGGAAGGACGCCATCGTTTTTCGAGGCTAGGCAAAGAAGGTTGATCCATGCCTTAAATGTCGGGCCTGGAAGATCCTGTACTTTGCGATCGTGGACTAGATCGTCATAAACCCGAAACCATCGCCCCATTCGATTCCCCAAAATAGGAACCGATATACCCTTGGCGGGATTACATTGGCGGGTTGACTAAGGGCGGAATATTGCCTAAGTCAGTCCTGCCGATGGGCCCCGCAAAGAACACATCGGTATCGTTTAACGGCCTGCCAGCGTGACGCACTGGTGGGCCGTTTCTATGTGATACAGTTCCTCCGCAGAGTCAAATTGAATCTTTAGCCCGCAAAATCAAGCGGTAGTGGTGATGACGAACGCTCTGATCTATATGCGGTAAAGCTCTGTCGGACCTCCATGAGATTTGTCCCAGACAAACCAAGCAAAGGCCATTCCGCTGTTCGAGTTCTTTGGTCCTTCCCAGCCGGCCCGCTGCATGAACGGAAGCCGCTTCCGGAACACATGAACTCTGGCAAGCCAGCCACTATCAAGAATAAGCGATCGCCGCGTACTTTCCAAAAAAGCCAACCGCAAAAGCATGATCACGCGCGGACACAGATCCAAAGCTTTTTCAACAAACTGGCCTGCATTTTTGAAAGGAGGGTTGGTCACAATCGCCTGAACCCCTATCGGCAACTGTGTTTCCATCAGGAAATCCCAGCCGGCGGCATCCTGATCACATGAGTTGTAGAAAACCAAATCGGTGGCATAGACTTGTCGTCCAGCACGACGGAGAATTCGTGCGATTTGCCCAGGTCCGCATGCTGGTTCCCAGATGACTTCGGGAAGTGATTCGGCGATAAGAAGGGCGTTGATAGCCTCGATTGGCGTTTCGTAACAATCATCCTTCCGGTCTCCTACCGCATGCGCAGCGTTCCCCATCCCAGAAACAAGACCGGCCATCAATCCATCCCCTCTATCACGACCCGATATGGCCCCGTTGACCTCCAGTGCACCGCCAGTTGTTCAGCGGCCGCAGGTTTAAATCCCAAACGCTCAATCATGAGATGGACCAAGGCATGCTTTTCGAGGCTGCGACGCGCTCCAAATCGATAGAGCGCACCTAGTTTGATCTCGTGGACGGAAACCCACTTGCTCATATCTGCTCCACCGTAACCCAAATCCCCTCTATCGCAGCCCACCGCATGGTCAGCTCCCGCACGTAGCGGCGCTGGTCGCCCTCGATCACCCGATGCTTGACGAGCAAATCAATCGTCGCCTTCGCCCGGCCGTCCAAATCAAACTGCCGATCGTCTGACGGCTCCCCGACCTCGATCAGGATGGACACCCTCCCCTTGACCTCCGGGGGCCGCTGGGAGCGCAGTAGCCAGCCAGCCTCGTGCAGCCATGCCTCGTATTCTGGCGAGCGGTGGCGCCGCCCTCGGCTTTCTCACAAGCGCCACGATATCTTGGTATGCCACCTCGTGTTCGGGGGCAGCCACGTGCAGTTTCGTTTTCATTTTGGCTTGTCCTGCAAGATGCTAATGGCCATGGCAATGGCCTTGATCAAACTGTCATCTTCAGCCTCGGCGAGGATGTTGCGCTGCCGGTCCATAATCTGAATGGCATAAAGCGGCTCATTTGCTCGGACCTTGCCCTTTCCGATGAGCCAAAATAGGCCCTCCGGGATACTGTTGATCGCATGCTGTAAGTTTTCAAAGCGAACTCCTGCGGTCTTGCTCATCGTTCATCCCTCATTGCTTCATATTCGGCATCAGGATCACGCCACGATATGCGGCACTCTCCATTGCACGCTGGTGGCCGCCAACCCCCTTTGCTCTCCCATGGAGCCGCGCCGCAATATTCGCAGCGATCGTCGTCTGGATTGTGTGTTTTCCAATCGTCGTAACTCATATCTGCTCCACCGTAACCCAAATCCCCTCTATCGCAGCCCACCGCATGGTCAGCTCCCGCACGTAGCGGCGCTGGTC
>CAZVYV010000282.1:0-4545 GCA_964630985.1 uncultured Occallatibacter sp. | reverse complement strand
GGAGGCGATAATGGCCAGTCGCAAAGAACGATGCCACCGTGGCCATCTGTACAAAGAAAAAACCACACACAAGTGGATTAAAACTTGCGCCGTCAACGGCAAGACCTATCGATACGAGGTCAGGGCATGCGCGCGTTGCCGATCCATCATGAACAAGGTCAGGCGCGACCGGAAAAAGCAGGAGAACGAAATCAGATGCCAGTGATCTACCAGACGTGCGAAACTTCGATCGAAAAGAATGGACCGTGTACCGGGCACGTCACCCGCCCTATTGCTTTCTGTGACAGCAAAAACACGGCATCGATCCTATGCGATGCACTCAATATTCTATGTATGGCTTATCGTAGGGAGATGATTATCGGGTCGGACAGGGAAGCCACTCGCGTAGTCCTGACCAGAGCTGGGTTGATATGACCGCGCAATAGATAGCCATGATGTTTGGAAAATGCCGATGGTGCGACGACCTAACCGATATATTTCGCGACAATCGGCTGTGCGAATATTGCGATGGCAACGTGATTCGGTGCACGGTGTGCAGGAACGAACAGCATTTATACAACCATTGCCGCCATGTTTTCCAAGACGAAAGTTTTCAGTGGCGCGGCGCCGGCTGCGACGCTCATGGCGGCGTAATGATGAAACCGTTTCATCGTTTCCTGTCTGCAATGGGAGAGGACTTCGCCCGTGACCTCAAGGTGGCTATCAAGTCAGGCAAGTTTTATACGTGGATCGTGGCGCCGATGATTGGCGGCGGAGGTCATATGACGCTCTACGGGATGGCGGGACGAAACGAATGGGGCAACAAGATAATAGATCTTGGCGAAAGTGACCGCGCCGTAAACCTTCACGAAGGCTACTGCTGGCTATCTAGCCTGCACACAACCAAAACAAAGATCGCCAACAAGACCACGCTGAAATGGATCGACCGATGGCTATGGCCTCTGACGCCAGAGAAACTGCTGTGAACATCCTGTGCAAATTCGGTTTCAGCCATATCCGCGAATCGGAAGGCGTGGCATTTGCTGTGGCGACACAGGATATCGAAGCCATGCCACGGCCTACGCCAGACGAGATTGCTATCGCCATCGCGGATTCGCTCCCGTGCGATGCGGACCGGCGTGACGAGATCATTGCGGTAGGCATGGTTGCAACGGCGCTGATCTCCGGATCGGACGACGATGCAAGGCCCGATCTGATCGAAGAGTTCTGCGCTATCCTGCGCAAGAGCGTGGCAGGAGAACTGAATTGAGATTCGTATTCGTAACGATATATTTTATCTTTCTCATGTTTTTCGCGCAATCGATCTGGCATACTATGTACATCCATGGGTTTGAGTTTAAACCGGCTCAAGTAGATTGGGAATCGGCTCATGCCATCGGAGACCGGGCCGGCATGGCTGCTGCCTTTGAAAAGGAAAAGGTCGCTCATTGCCGTACCATCGATCCATTTTGGTTCTATGGACCTTTGGCTAACAAGTGTCATGGAGAACTGAATTAAGATGCGGAACCTGCCCACCACGGCTTTACGGAAAGTGACCGGCTGGAGTAAGCCGTGAACCAAGTGGATCTGACCGATCAGCAGCGCCGCGAGATGGCTAAGTCCGTCGCCAAAGCGCTGCACGCCATGCTTGAGGCTTCGCGTGTTCCGGAGAACGTCCGGCTTGAGGCCGTGTTGTTGCTGGTAAAGGCATTCTTCATGGCCACGGTCAAGCCGGAGCACCGCATCGGAATGTTCAATTCCGTTATGCAGAAAATTAGAAAAGAGTTGCAGGCGCATCTCAAGACTGGAGTTGTCGAGTGAAAACGACTACGAGGAAACCGACAGAGCACGAGCTAAAGATGGCGCAAGACCTTGCTGAAAAACTCATAGATGCTATGGACGGCACTCCTCCTGATCTTAGATTTGGTGCCGTGAGTTTGTTGGTGAGCGGCATGTTTTCGATTATGACAAAGGCTGAGTACAGGGTTCAGGCATTTGAAGAGTTCTGCGAAACGACGCGAAGAGTGGTGCGGAAATCGATGACATGAGTAAGGCTATTGCGAAAGACCTGGACGAGGCTATCGGCGCGCTGATCCGCGCACGGCGCCTAAAGAAGGGCATGGGGCAGCCTGACCTAGCCGAAGCGTTGGGCGTCACCCTGATGGCGGTTCAGCACTGGGAGACCGGACGCAATTCACTGACCATTCCCAAGCTGGTAAAGATCGCTGAAGCGCTCGGGTGCAAGACAAGGGACTTGATGCCGTAAGACAGATAGGAAAGCCGCTCTGATGGTAGCTTATTCATTTCGTCCGAGATTTGTTGGACCTATCTTGGTTGGTCTAGGTCGTGACATTGAGACGTGGCCCGGTATCCGTCCCAAGCTACAGACGATCCGCGCCATTGGTAAGCGACGACATGCGCGGTCGGGAGAAATGATTCAACTCTACACCGGGATGCGTACCAAGGAGTGCCGCAAGATCGGCGATGCGGAATGCAAGAGCGTCCACAAGATCGAAATGAAGATCGGCACGCACACGCTCTATATCGAGGTCGACGGCGCCCACATAAAAGGCGGACGCCTCCACGAGTTTGCGATGTTCGATGGGTTTGACAGCGGCGAGGACATGTTGGAGTTCTGGCATCAAGAGCACAGCGGCGTTACGCATTTCGAAGGGGTTCTGATCAAATGGTGAAGGTTGAGCCAAAGCGCGGGCTGAAGGTCGACCTCTTCACGGCGGATCGCTTAGGGACGAACGGCCATCCGAGCGCAAAGCCATCTCGCATGACATATATGGCCCACGCGAAGGGCTACGTAAATGTGCCGTCACCCTGGCGCCGTGCCATTCGCCGTCAGCGCAAAGGATTGGGATGCATTCCCGCTTTGGAAGGCTGAGGTTGGAAAAAGCTAGGCTTGTCAAGAGACTGGAAAATATCCGAAAGAGGGCTTGAAACGCGCTAAACTTTCGGTATAGTTGATTTTGTTGGTATCGTTTTTCGGAGGTTCGGCCCCGCCTTTTCAGGCTCTCTACCTTCGGGAGAGAGTGAGCCGTTGGTGACAACGGCTTCTGGCGGGGCCGGATACTAAACCAAACGAGGGAGGCGCTGATGAAGACGTAACACCGCCGCACTGGAAATGAAAATAAAAGCACTCCGTTAATGAAATGTGGCCACGGTGGGACATAGGCACCCATTCCCAGAGCCCCGGCTGGGTAAATATTACCGGGGCATATAACCGGCCTGGAGGAAGACATGCCGAACGTTCTTGTTGCACAACAGTCGACGCCTCTTGCCGATGGCATTTATCTAGGACTCAGTTCCGCCTCTTATCATCGAGACGATGCCCTTGGCTCAAGCAACATCCGTGACATCCTTAAGGGGCCTAATCTCTACTGGCACAAATCTCGCATGAACCCGAAGCGACCGAAGGAAAAGAAGACGCCTTCGAAGATACTCGGAACGGCGACACATCGTCTTTTGCTGGACGGTATGGCCGCATTCAAGTCTGACTATGTGCGTGGGCCATACGGGCCTGACGACGACCATCTATCGCCATCAGACAAATCAGCGCTCACCAAAGCGGAGAACAAGAAACTGATGGAGGGCCAAGAACTGCTCTCTCAGGAAGACTATGATTTTGTTCTGGGCTGCAAGGAGGTCTTGGACATCGATCCTGACCTGAAGGGGTGCCTCGATAACGGCCTGTCCGAGGTCTCCGTGTTCTGGACCAGGAAAGACGGCGTCCGGTGCAAGGCGCGGCTCGACAAGCTGAAGTTACGCGGCATCGGCGATCTCAAGACAATCGCAAATGAGAAAGAGCGTCCGCTGGAGCAGGCGTGCTGGCTAGATATCTCGACTTACAGATATGATATTCCGGCAGAGCATTACTCCGAAGGGCGCCGGCAGATGGCCGCGCTGTTCGCGGCCGGCGCCGTGTTCTTCGGGGATGGCGCCGAACCGATCAGCGAGGCATCGCGGCGGGACGATGAGGGCACAACTAAGGTTCTGAACTTCCTGCACCAGTGCATCCAGCAAAAGACCTTCGGATTTCAGTTGGTGTTCATCCCGAAGAAAGGCGCACCTGACGCATGGTCGACCGTGCTGTCTCCAGGCAATCCGATCCTTGACGGGGCGCGGCAGGACATCGAAACCGCGATCAATCTCTACAAGCGGGCCAAAGAGAAGTACGGCACGTCGAGATGGCTACCGGGCCATACCGTTGAAGAACTCGATGTGACGCACCTGCCTTACGCGTTCGGTCGGAGGGGATGATGACTGACCATCCTTGCAAAGGCATGACACAGGTACAGATCGACGCGTTCGAGCGGATCGCCACAAATCAATTGCCGCTCTGCGGCTGGGCATCGCTCAACGCGCTGATGAAGGCAGGCGTGGTCGTCAGAGGTAAGGACGAGACCAGACGCGATGCGATGGGGCTATACTACGTCCCCATATTCTACGTCCCGGCCCCGGTCCTGATCCAGTGGTGCCAATGGTGCAGCGAGCAACCGGAGAACCGATGATGAAATTCTTACTGATCGACGCCAAAGCCAAGACAGCTAAGGTCGA
>CAZVYV010000281.1:0-4549 GCA_964630985.1 uncultured Occallatibacter sp. | reverse complement strand
GTGTTGTCTTTGTCGAAGCTGCCCCAGCCGCCGTTGCGGCACTGCATGGCAAACTCCCACTCGATGGCGCGTTGCGCAACCTGGTGCTGATATCGCTCGCGGGGATTGTCGACTTTGCTGAGGGCGAGCAGAACCTGCGCCGTGTCGTCGGTGTCGGGATAAAACTCGTTGTTGTACTCGAAGTACCAGCCCCCGGGTTCGGTTTTGGGAACCTTCACGGCCCAATCGCCTTTGTGGCGGACCTCTTTGGCGAGCATCCAGTCGACGGCCTTGATCATGCGCGGATCGTTGCGTGGCACGCCGGCTTCTCCCAGCGCGTAGACGGCTTGCGCCGTATCCCATACCGGGCTCATGCAGGGCGTCATGCGGAAGGTGGGCTCGGGCATCTCGGGCGTAGCCGGTTGCTCGATGCCCAGCTTTTCAAACTCGTCGCGCGCGCGGATGACCTGCGGATCGTCTTCGGAATAGCCAAGACAGCGCAGCGCGATGATGGCGTTGAGCATGGCTGGATAGATGGCGCCGAGGCCGTCGGTCATTTCGAGGCGTTCGAGCATCCATTGCTCGGCGCGCTTCATGGCATGCTTGCGCAATGGGCGCAGGTGAACCGCCTCGAACCAGTGAGTCATGCGATCCAAAGCCAGGAAGAAATTGCGCCAGGAGATGAGGTGCTTTCGATCTACGCGGAGGCGAAGGATTGAGTTCGCGCGCCCGCCCACGAACAACTCGTCGATTCCCTGCTCCGGCGGAATTTTCTTGTACGGTTTTTTCGCGTACATGATGGCCAGCGGCACCAGAATCGATCGCGACCACGCCGAGATTTCGTAGATATTGAAGTAGAACCACTTGGGAAAGAGAACAATCTCCGGCGGAATGGCGGGGACGGCATCGTAGTCGTACTCGCCCAGCGCGCAAAGATACATTTTTGTAAAGGTGTTGCAGGCGGTGACGCCGCCGTGGGCCAGCACCCACGCGCGGCACTTGGCCAGGCGCGGATCTTCGGGGCCTAGCCCCAAGAGCTTGGCCGCGGAATAGCATTTGACGGAGAGCGAAACGTTGCCGGGCCCGCCGGGATAGATGCTCCAACTACCATCCTCGTTCTGGTAGCGCATCATCTCCGCGCAGGCGCGCTTGAGACGGCCGGGGTCGCCGCTCTCGAGCAGCGTGTGCAGAAAGATGTAGTCGGCCTCGAGCATCGAGTCGGCCTCGAGCTCGCTGCACCAGTAGCCGTCAGGGTGCTGCTGTGAGAAGAGAAACTCCCGCGCGCTGGCCGTCGCCGACTCTACATCGGCCAGGTCCGCGTCGATCCGGCCAAATCTCGGCTGGGCAAAATGAGGCTGCTCAAAATGGGGGACCGCGACGGGCGATTTTGGCTGCTCAGGATTCATAGAGTCTCGAAAATCCAAACCCTCAACTGGAACATGAGAAGCAGTCCGGCTGCTCTTGCTGTTTGCGCATGTTCTCGCTGCGCTTTTATTTGATTCCGTTGCGGACTGGTGCGCCGCAAATTCGGTCAACGCACGGGAACAGGTTCAGCCCCGCCCGCGCTACCGATGGCCTGCACAATCTCAGGAGGCAAGCCGAATCGCACATTTTCCGGCATGACCTCAACTTCTTCGACGTTTTCGAAGCCGTTTTGCCGAAGATAGTTGACGACGTCTTCAACCAGGATCTCCGGGGCCGAAGCACCGGCAGTGACTGCGACGTTTTCAACTCCCACGAGCCATTTAGGATCGATGGCCTGGGAGTTATCGATGAGATACCCTATGGTGCCGAGGTTGCGGGAAACTTCCACCAGTCGATTGGAGTTGGAACTATTCGTCGATCCGACGACGAGAACCAGGTCGGCATTGTGCGCCACGTTGCGCACGGCCACCTGACGGTTTTCCGTGGCGTAGCAGATGTCCTGTGTGTGCGGGCCGACAATATGCGGAAACTTGATTTTGAGCGCGTGAATGATGTCGCGGGCTTCGTCGAGCGAGAGCGTGGTCTGGGTGAGGTAAGCAACGCGGTCGGGGTTGGGAAGCTTGAGCGCTTCGACCTCGGCAACGTTTGAAACCACATGGGTTACGTCGGGCGCCTCGCCCAGCGTGCCTTCGATCTCGTCGTGGTCGCGATGGCCGATGAGCACCAGCGAGTAGCCCTGTCGGGCGAATTTAACGGCTTCAAAATGGACTTTAGTGACGAGCGGACAGGTAGCGTCAATCACCTTGAGGTTGCGGCCTTTGCTGCGCTCGCGAACTGCAGGCGAGACGCCATGGGCGCTGTAGATGACCCTCTGGCCATCGGGAACATCGTCGATATCGTGGACAAAAATCGCGCCCTTTTCCGCTAACTCGTTTACAACATAGCGGTTATGGACGATCTCGCGGCGGACATAGATGGGCGCCCCAAAGGTCTCGAGAGCGATTTTCACGACGTCGATGGCCCGGACTACGCCAGCGCAAAAGCCCCGTGGCTTGAGCAGCAACACCCTCTTCTTGCCAGGGGAAGCGCCTTTGGAGCCGAGATGGGGAACGGAGTCGGCTAGTGAAGTAATCACATCTTCAAGTATACCAATGGGCGGGTTGAAACGACAGGGCTGACGGGGTTGACTTCATGGTTCGCCGTTTCGTGCGTTCCCTATGTGGCCAGAGACGAAGGGCATTGGGCATGCGCGGATGGCGTCCGGGGCCGCGCGAGGGGTGGTCGCCCGGCCCAAGAATGCCAGCCCTTACTGGATTTGAGCCTAACGGCCGTCTTCGTCTTTGGCGGCCTGTACGAGCCCATCGTTTGCCTGATTGAGATATCTCCCTACCGTATTGATATCGGCGATGACCTTGGCATTGTTCGGATATTCTCTCTCGACCACGGTCGCCTCATTCCATGCCTGGATAATGCCGCGCTGCGCCGCTTGCAGGTTTGGATAATTTGCGCCCAATGTGACCTGCGGCGGAGCCGACGGAGCCACCTGACTCTGGCCGATCAACACGCCACCTGCAAAAATCGCCGCGGCAACGATGGAGCCCAATATCACTTTGCTTCCTGTCATAGGGAAATCCTCCTGCGGCGACTATTACAGGAGGCAATAAAGGGCTGCAAGGGAAAAATGCGGGGGCAGCGGCGACTTCGCATTGCCATGGAATCCAGTCCAAGGACCTGCACGCAGCGGTCAAAGTAGCTCTGTATTTCGATTGGACGGGCGGGATACTGAGTTATGAAAAAGATTCTGCTCGGACTCGTGCTCATCTTCTGCCTCGCGGTACCGTATGCGGCGCAGGCGCAGGTTGTGGTGGTTGTTCATCCCCGCCATCACCATCACCACCATCATCACCACCCCTATTTCCAATCCAACCAGTAATCGGCTCATCAACCCGCTCTCCCACCCTTGCCGCGATTGTTTTCTCGCGGAGAAACGTCAAGGATGGGCAGCGGACCATAGACCCGCGCGCTCCTCCAAAATGGAGAAGGCTCTCCCCAGCCCCCAACAGAGACACTGTTGAGGGACGGGATCGAGCCTGCTCACCTGTTAGCGAAAATTGGCTCGTCCGATCTCTCGAAACGAGCCAGGACACGCCTTAGTGGTGGTTGGCCGCTTCGGCTGCGAGCCTGATTTGCTCTTTTGCCTGACCGAGCAATTCTTTAGCCCTGGACGCGTGGCCGCCCATATCCCATTCATTGGCCCCCTGCGCCGCAGTGATGCGGTCGTAGGCCTGGTTGATCAAGTCCTGGGCCGCCCTCAGGTTCGGGTGACGGCCACCCTGTGCGACGAGGATACCGCCCGTGAAACTTGCCAAACAAAGAACGGAGCCCAGTACGAATTTGCCTCTTGTCATAGGGAAAACCTCCGGACGCCACAATACAGAGGGTGGCGAAGGGCTGGCAACAGGAAAATTGATAAAAAATTCTGGCGAAGGCGGGCATAGATTTCGCACTTTGCCGCACCTAACTCGTGATAGGCGAGCGTGCGGATTTTAACGTGCGGGCCAAGGAGATCAAGAGATGGCGAAGGAAAAGAAATGTGAAAACCCTGCCTGTAGCTGCCTTGCGGACGAGGGTTCAAAGTATTGCAGCGCCCATTGTGAAGGCACCGCCGATGACACCGAGGTGATTTGCGAGTGCGGACATCCCGTCTGCAAAGGTGACGCGCTGGAAGTGTAGGTGGCGCCGAAAAAAGGTATCAAGGGACCGTCATGGCCGGAGACCTTGATTCTTCTTGCGAATTTTGGCGCCGGGACGGTCCGAGTGATTCGGCCCTGTTTTCCTCATTCGTGACCGCTGATTGAACAGACCGCGCGGCGCCAATCGAATCCGACAGGCGACTAGAATCAAGTCTAGCCATGTCTGAATTCACCCATCTGCATTTGCATACGGAATACTCCCTGCTCGACGGGGCCTGCGACGTCTACAAGCTCGTCGATCGCGTGGCGGCGCTGGGCCAGAAGTCCGTCGCCATGACGGATCACGGGAATATTTACGGGGCGGTGCACTTTTTTGATGCGGCCAAGGAAAAGGGCATCAAGCCGATCCTGGGCTGCGAACTCTACGTGTGCAAGGCAGAGGATCATCGCGC
>CAZVYV010000280.1:0-4556 GCA_964630985.1 uncultured Occallatibacter sp. | reverse complement strand
AGATTCTGCCTCATCGGCCAAGTTGCAAAGCTAAGATTGTGCAAAAGTTCCGGAAGCCGGAGCCTTTTCCGGGGGTCGCTCCTCTTTTTGGTCCGGCGCCATTTTCGGATTTAGGCAGTCGCTGTAGGCCAGTTCGGCGTGATGCGGATGAGATCGAGCCGATCGCCGGTGCCGCCAACCTCCTCCAGCACAAACTCCGGCGAGGCGGCCGGCACTGCAACAATTCCTCGTGGGGGCAGGTCAACCGAGTCGAATTTCGCTCCCGAAGTCCCCGCGGACGACAGCCGCCCAGCTCCCGCAGCCGCAAAGAGGTAAGCGAGCCCGCGCTTGCCGCTCGCGCCGCGCAGGCTTTCGATCGTCAAGTCGCGAACCACGGGAATTCGTTCCACGCGGAAGTACGCAGCATCGATGAGGACCGTGCGATCCGCAAGTTCGATCGGGGCGACCTTTCCGGCGCGCGTCGCGAGCTTCGTCGCTTCCAGCGACTTTTCAATGTGCAGCTGGCGCGGACGTCCATAGTCATACATTCTGTAAGTCACATCGGAATTCTGCTGCGTCTCGAGCAGTATTGATCCGGGCCAGATCGCGTGCACCGTCCCCGCATCGACATAAATCGTGTCTCCCGCAGACACCGGAACCATATTCAGGCTCCGCTCCAGAGTTCCAGCTTGAATGCCTTCCTCAATTTCGCCGAGCGTGGTTCCCGGCTTCACACCGACCGCAACCTCCGCTCCCGGCTCGGCGGCCAGCGCGTACCAGCACTCGGTCTTGCCGCGCGGCTCGCCATACTTTCGCGCCATTGTGTCGTCAGGGTGTACCTGCACGCTCAGTTTTTCGCGCGCAAAAATTGTCTTGATCAGCAAAGGCGAACCCACGGCCGGAGCGTCGGGACCGAGCAGCGCCGCGTTCTCCTCTTTGAAGAGTGTGCCCAGCTTTTTGCCGGCGTGCGGCCCGGTCGCAACGGCGCACTCATCGCCCGTAAGCCAGACTTCGCCGATGGGATCGCCCTCGGCCACGCGGTCGTACCAGGGCCGCAGGTCGCGGAATCCCCACACCCGTGCCGTAAACACCGGGTCGATACGAAACGGCGCGATTTCCGTCGCCGAAGAATGTTTTGAAGTTACCATAGAGCCGGTTGCTAACCTCTTTGCCTCGTTGCCGTTGCCGACGCTTCCCGACTCCAGCCCCGAAGACACTCCCACTCTAGCAGACAGGCGAATCAGCCTCTGATCAAAAATGCGCTTGATTCCAGCATCTCCCGTGCTACCGTGTACGTGTCATGCGCCAGCCGGTTTTTCTGCTCCTTGCAGCTTTGGCTGTTTCCGTCGGGGCTTGCCCGGCGCCGGCCCAGAAATTCCTCCCCAAATCCATCCAGTTTCAGGGTGATCCAGAGTACTCCAACGACGAACTGCTCTCTGAAACGGGACTGAAAAAGGGCGTCCTCCTGAGCTATGCGGATATGCAGGACTACTCGAAGCGTCTACTGGGTTCAGGCGCCTTTGCGTCTGTGGCCTTCAAATTCGACGGCCAGGATTTGATCTTTCTGCTCACGCCCTCCGCCGACCTCTACCCAATCCAGCTTCAAAACATTCCGCTTACTCCCGGCGCGGACCTCGACGCCAAACTGCACGAGCAGATTCCGCTCTATCACGGCAAAGTCCCGGCGGAGGGCGGACTGACGGACGCGGTGAGCGGTGCGCTGCAACAGATGCTCGCGGCAAAGGGGCTGAAGGCGACCGTCACCAACACCGCAGTCGAGACGGGGGGCTCGTTCGTCACCTTCCTGATTGAATCTCCCACGGTTCTGGTAGGGCCGATTCGGATTGCAAGCACCTCGGCCGCGCTCGACGCCGGCGCACAGGAAATTCTCACAAAACTGAACGGATCGCCTTACGACTCGATAGGAACCACAAGCCAGCTGACCACTTATCTGGGCAATTATTACCACGACAAAGGATATTTGGAGGCGGAGGTTCACGCAACGCCGGATGGCGCGCCGAGCGAGACGGACGCTGCGATTCAGGTTCCCTATGAGATCTCGGTGACACCCGGTATTCAGTACCGCCTAGCCGGAGTCGAGTTCGCGCCAGATATTCCGGCGACGCAGGCCGATTTCTTCCGGCAATCGCCCATCCATCCCGGCGACATCGCCGACGGTCAGCACCTGACTGACGACTGGCAATATATCTCGCGCCAGTACCACAATCACGGATACATGACGGCAAGCGTTCACCCCGCGCCTACGTTCGATCATGGGAAGGGAACGGTAAGCTTCATGGTCACGGCCGACCCAGGGCCCGTCTACACAATGGGTACGCTCACCATTGAGAACGTCAGTGACGAACTTCGCGCGGAGATACTCGCCGCGTGGAAGATGCCGCAGGGTTCAGTCTTCAACGAAGGCGCGGCTCGGGGGTTTTTCGCGACGCACGACGTCAACCCCGCGCTTGAGCGCGTCTTTGCCGCGGTGATCGTAACCTATACGCAGCAACTGATTGACACGAATCACAGCGTCGATCTGGATTTGAAGCTGGAGAAGAGACCCTGACTCCGGCTATTCTCATTCCATGCTTCACTCTGTGATCTTCAACGACATGTTCCAAATGCAGCTTCCTCTACTGGAGAAGCTGCTTCGTCCCGCCATCGTCTACCTGGCGCTGGTGGTGCTGCTGCGCATCTTTGGCAAGCGCGAGCTGGCGCAGCTCAACCCGTTCGACCTTGTCGTCCTGCTCTCGCTCTCAAACACCGTGCAGAACGCCATCATCGGCAACGACAATTCCCTTTCCGGGGGAATCATCGGGGCCGTGGCGTTGCTGGCCGTGAACTGGCTGGTGGTCCGCGCGCTCTTCAGCTCGCCGAAGCTGACGCGCACGTTCGAGGGCCGTTCCACGATCCTGATCCAAAATGGCCAGGTCGATCGCAAAGCACTAAAACGCGAGCAGCTCTCCGACCAGGAGCTTCTCGACGTGATTCACCGACAGGGATTCGAAAGCGTCAACAAGGTGCAACGATGCGAGCTGGAGCCGAATGGAACGTTCTATGTGGAGGCCTTTGAGCCATCGGTGGCCGACCAGCAGCACGACGAACTGCTGGCCCGGCTGGACGCTCTCACCCACGAGGTCGCCGCGCTTCGACCACAGGCTGCAGGAGATTGATGGCGCAGTTGTGCGGGTTCAGGCGAGGTGTGCCCGGGGGCGGCGGGAAATATTACCCTTGCGGATATATCCGTTTCGGATATATAGTGCCAGCATGGATACTCAATCGGATCCCGCAGCACCCCTCACTCCCGCGGTTTTCGCCATCCTTCTTTCCCTGGCAGAGGGCGAGAAGCACGGTTACCTGATCATGAAGGATGCGCGCGCGCCCGAAGGAGGCGGTGTACGACTTGGCCCCGGGACCCTCTACGGCTCGCTCGACCGCATGATGCGCGACGGGCTGGTCGCCGAATCGGGTATGTCGGACGACGAGCGCCGCCGCTATTACCGCTTGACCGCACCGGGCCGCCGCGCTCTCGCGCAAGAGCTTAAGCGGCTGGACGCCGCTGTAAAATCCGCACGCTCGCTCGGCCTGTTTCCCAGCAGGAGCCGCTCATGACACCCGATCGAGTCGAACGGATTTACTCAGTTGCACTCCGCCTTTACCCCAAACGATTTCGGACGTCGTACGGGTCCGCCATGCTCCAGGCGTTCCGAGACACGCGCGCCGATCGATCTCTCCCGCACGGAGTTGTGGCCCGCACAATCCTCAAGGATCTTGTTGTTTCGCTCGTAAAGGAGCATCTCGCCATGCTGCGCGAAGCCTTTGGTCGTCCCGCTTTACTCTTCAACGCTTTTGTCCTAGCCGGCATCTCCACCATCCTCGCCCTGGCGCTCTATGCAATTCCGCAACAGGTGCTCCGGCAGGGAGCAAATGATCCGCAGATCGCGATGGCGACTGACCTCGCTGTCTACCTGAATCAATATGGCGTCACCGACGGCCTCAGCCAGGGCGCGTTGACCGGGCGCGGCAGCGGGATCGTCGACATGGCGAAGAGCTTGTCCCCGTTTCTGATTGTCTACGACGATAAAGGCCGCGCTCTGGGATCAACCGGGCAGCTTGATGGGCAGATGCCGGCCCCGCCAAAAGGCGTTTTCGACTATGTACGCGCGCACGGCGAGGAGCGAGTGAGCTGGCAGCCGGTCCTCGGCACGGTTCGCGGAGTTCGCATTGCGGCCGTCGTTGAACGCGTCAACGGAAATCAACCTGGATTTGTTCTTGCCGGACGATCCTTGCGCGAAGTCGAGGTCCGCGAGGCGCAGGTGGAACACATGGCCGGGCTGGCATGGATAAGTATGTTGGGGTTGATTCTGTTTGGTACCGCTGCTTTGGGCTGGTTCACTCGCCCGAAGATTGCGTGACGTTTTTCGTTGCGCGGCTCGCGGTTTGCTAATCTTGGCGCAGCATGATCAAAACGGCTCGACTGGTTGCTGTTGTTCTCCTCTCCTCGCTTCCGTTGCTCGCGCAAAAGAAGGCTCCGCCCAGGGCCATTCGCTTTCAGGGCGCGGCGCAATATTCGC
>CAZVYV010000279.1:0-4558 GCA_964630985.1 uncultured Occallatibacter sp. | reverse complement strand
CCCAGCGCGTGGGGAAATCGGCTTCGGCGACCTTTCTTACGCTTTCTAGTGCCATGCTTTCATTCTACGAGGCATTCGCTCCGGGCGCTTCGCCGTGCTGTCCAAACCGGTGCCTGCCCGCGATTTGCCGAAGAATGGCCCGTCCAACGCCCCCGGGGTTTGATTGCGTATTAGATTCTCGCGAGTGCGGCGCGGTACATTGATCGTGTGACCGACAACCTTATTTGGATCACGCTGCTGGTGAAGTTGGGCGTGGTCGCCTCGGTGGCCAGCGTATTGGCGCGCGTGACCACTTTCCGGCGTCTGTTTTTCGCCGACAAACGTAGTCCGCGGCAGACACTGGCGTTGCTGGCTTTCTTCCTGGTGCCGCTTACTCTCGGGGTTTGGCTTCGGTTTCGTGTTCCCAACTTTCTCGCCGCCGACATTTCTTTTGAAACCGTCATTCTGCTTGGCCTGCTGATCGGGCCTGGTTGGGCCATGCTCAGCGGCGGAGTGTTGTCTGTCCCCGCGGTTCTGCACCACGAATATCTGGCTCTCCCGTTCGACGTTATTTTGGGTCTTGCCGCCGGCATGATCGGCCGCTTTGTCGAGAAGGAAGAGATCTGGTCCTTTACACCCTTCATCGACCTCAGCCTCTACCGCTGGGTACGCCGCAACCTGATCAAGCCGCGCATCGATCGCCAGTTCCTTCTCCTGGTTCTGATTGCGGTGATGGAAGTGGCTCGAGACTGGATTGCCTACGCCTTCCCCCATCGCCTTTTCGCGCTGCTCGCGAGCAATCTCTGGCTGCAGGCGCTGGTGTGGCTGTGCGCGCCGATTTCAGTGGGAGTCGCCATTAAGGTGTGGAATGCCCTGCGCGTTGAGATGTCGCTCGAAGAACAAAAGCGCCTGGTGCTCGAAGCGCGCCTCGACGCCTTGCAGCGCCAGATCAATCCGCACTTCCTCTTCAACACGCTTAACTCCATTGCCTCGCTGGTGCGCAGCAAGCCGGAGATGGCCCGCCAAATGACCGTCAAACTGGCCAGTATTCTCCGCGCGCTGCTCAAGGATCACGATGCCTACGTACCTCTGCGCGAAGAGTTGAAATTTACCGACGATTACCTCGACATCGAGGTCGTCCGCTTCGGCACAGACAAACTGCGCGTTGAAAAAGACATCGATCCGCGCACACTGGAAATTCTGGTGCCCAGCATTTTGCTTCAGCCGCTTGTTGAGAACAGCATCAAGCACGGCCTGGAACCGCGCATTCACGGCGGTACGGTCACCTTGCGCAGCCGCCTCGAGGGCGACAGGATCTCCATCGAAGTTTCCGATGACGGCGTCGGCATGACCGGGCGTCCCGAGTCCGCGATTCGCCGCACCGCCTCAGGGATCGGAATGAAGAATGTTCAGGAGCGGCTGGAGGTTCTTTACGGCAACCAGGCCAGTTTTAACGTGGTCAGCAACCCCGGCCGCGGCACGGTAGTCTCCATCGAGATTCCAGCCAACCTGCCGGGTTCAGCCTGAAAGCGGGAGCATTACAGGAAAAATGGAGGAACGAATGAAAGGGCAAGAAAGCGAAGTTCATGCACCGGTGCGTTTGGAAGAGATTGCGCAGATCGCAGTCACGGTCAGCGACCTCCAGCGATCAAAGGATTTCTACCAAAATGTGCTCGGCATGCAATTCCTCTTCGATGCCGGCACGATGGTGTTCTTTCAGTGCGGCAAGATTCGCTTCTCCATCGGAACCTCAGGCACGCCCGTCGCGCCGAGTGGAACCATCCTGTACTTTCGGGTTCCCGACATTCATTCAGCGCATGAAACCCTTGTCGCCAGTGGCGTGGTCTTCACTCGAGCACCGTTTCGAGTCGCACGGATGGCCGACCACGATCTTTGGCTCGCTCCATTCCGCGATCCGGACGGCAACCCGATTGAATTGATGTGCGAGTTGCCGCACGCCGCACCGTAGGCGATTGGCGCGCGGTTTGGCGGGCAAAGATTCAGGTCAAGGGATATTGCCAGACGGCTTCGCCGATTTGTGCCCACACGGCGCCTGCAGTCGATTCTGTTGCATCCACGTGTTCAACTCATCTTGTCCAAGCGTGTCTGTAAAGCCGATCCACCGCGGCGGCAGCGCGAAGACGTACTTGCTATTTTGGCCTAGCTTGCTTGGTCCGATGGGCGCCGCACTCACCGCCATCAGAACATCCTCCACTTGCTTCCACTGCGCCGGCGTGAAGATCATGATGGGAATGTCCTGATACGGGTTCTCCGCAGTCCATTTGGGATTACGAATGAGGAGTTGTGGGCCCTGAACCGCTTGGCCGGAATTGAGAACGGTTCCGCTCCATTGTTCGGAGACAATCGTGTAGCCTTTCCAGCTCTCTGGGAGGAAAAAGCAAAAACCGTACTCCGCGTTGCGATAGGCAATCGAACCTTGCTGCGCGGTTGGTTTCGGCACCGGTGCAGGGACGCTTTGTACCCTCGCCAAAACCGGCTGCATCGTGCAGCAAGCAATGAGGATGGGCAGAGTGGAATGGAATCTCATGTTCGACTCCCTCGCAAATGATTACAGTCTGATGGAAACCGTTGGATAACCGGTCACTTCCGCACACAACGGCGGATTCCCGAGTACGGCCGGCGCAGTTGATTGTATTCTCAGAGTATGGTGCGCTTCACTGTGCTGGCCTCGGGCTCCAAAGGAAACAGCACGGTTGTCTCCGGCGGGCGCACGCGCATCCTCGTTGATGCAGGGCTGAGCTGCCGAGAACTTTTCCGGCGGATGAAGCTCGCTGAAGAAGCTCCTGAAACCCTTGACGCTATTGTGATCACCCACGAGCATCAGGACCACGTGAACGGCCTGGCCGTGACCGCGCGCAAACTTGGCATCCCGGTTTACTTTACTGAGCCCACGCACCGGGCCTGGATGCGCTGGCTCACGCCGCGCCGCCAGATGACCTACGCTCAGTGGCTCGAACAGTGCCGTAAACAGGCCGCGGAGCGCGAGGCCGAGCCAGAAGCCTCGGTCCTGGAAATTGCGACCGAAGTCTGCGATCCAGAAGATGCTGAGATTGAGTGTCAAATCGACGGCGCCGAAGCATTCCAGTTCGCGGATGCAGGGCCGGTCCCGACTGAGAATCCTGGGTGCGCGAAGCCGCCGACGTTGAAGGAGGATCCCACGTGGTTACCCGCGGTTGAGTACTTCCGCGCAGGCGAGCCGTTTACCATCGGCGATATTACGCTCAGCCCCTTCACGATTCCTCATGACGCTGCCGATCCCGTCGGTTTTGTTCTCAGTTCCGAGGGCGTCCGCATGGGTTTTGCCACGGATCTCGGATACGTTCCGCCCAACGTGAAACAGCAGCTCCAGAACCTCGACCTGCTTCTGCTCGAATCCAATCATGACCTGGAAATGCTTCGCGACGGCCCCTATCCCTGGTCGGTCAAGCAAAGGGTGCTTTCCCGAGTCGGCCACCTCTCGAATGACGCCACGGCCGAGTTCTTGTCGTCCGCCTATGACGGCCAGGCCGCCTACGTTATTCTGGCGCATCTTTCTGAAAATAATAATCTTCCTGAGCTCGCCAGGGTTGCAGCCGAACGCGCTTTGCTGGGCCGGGCAAGCCTTCTCGCTAACCGATTGTTACTAGCCGAGCAACACCAGCCACTTTCGGCTATCCGTTTCTAGCCGAAACGAATACAATCAAAGTAAGTTACGGCCCAGAAAAGTTGTGAAATGGGGCCGGCAAGACGCCAGGCAATCGATCCTGACGAACTGTTTTCTCGGGACGTTCTGCATCGGTCACCATCGATTCGGCGTCCAATAGGCAGCTTCACCCGACCCGCGGGTGGGAGCGCTGTGGTTGAACTGATTCTCTTTGCAGGGTGACTGTATATGTCTACACTGGCCAACAAGTGTACCGACCGGGTCGTAGGCGCGATTTTGGCAAGCTGGCGCTATGACATTTCCGGGATCTCCCCGGAGATGCGCCGTGATTACGAAAGTCATTTTGCCGAGTGCGCCCGTTGCCGCGCTCGCCAAAAATTCCATCGCAGCCTCGACGTGACACTGGCTGTCCTGACGTCGACTGCCGCGCTTTTTTTCCTCTTCGCCCTCGCAGTTTTTGAGCACATCAAGCCGCTGGAACATGTGGCTTTCAAGATCCTGGGCCTGGACATCTTTGACATGTACCATATGTTGATTTCAGCGGGCATCGCTGGGTTCTGCTTTTCGCTGATCGCTTTGGCATTGGTCCTGATGGCTACCCCAGCACCGTCGTATTTGGGCGGCATCGCCGCGGAACGCGCGCGGCTGATTGAGCAGCATTTGCCCGCGGCGATTAAGTCGCTCCGTCCACGCTAATACCGACTTGAAGTTCGCAATTTACAAGGCCTCCCAATGCGGGAGGCCTTTTTGCGTTCTGGGATGAATGCGCTATAGGTGTTGGCGCAACGGGCAAAAAGCGATGCGACGATTCCGTATAATTGAAGTAAATCAGGAATGAAAAAAGATTCGGGCTTAGGAAAGAGAGTTTCGCATGTATAAAGTCGTTTTGCTGCGTCATGGAGAGAGCATCTGGAA
>CAZVYV010000278.1:0-4579 GCA_964630985.1 uncultured Occallatibacter sp. | reverse complement strand
CTGATGGCCGTCAAGATCAACCCGACATCCATGCGGTACATCTCTCTGCCGGAGCTTGCCGATCAGACGCGGGGGGTGCAAAACGCCCACCTGCTACACGAGCAGGGAATTTTAGACCTCAACCAAGCTCTTGCATCCGTCAAGTCGCAGGTTGACGCGCTGAGTCCTACGACCGCCACTGGAACGGGCACCACGAGCACAACCGTCATTTCCGAGAACGTGGTGGCATCGGGCTTTCCGGGCCTCGGTTTAGTCAACGACCAGACAGGCAATGTGGCATACACGGTACAGCAGTCCGACTCCGGGGCGCTGATTGTTGTTGACGACGCGGCTCCGGTTACAGTTACGCTGAACTCCGCAGTCACGAAGCCTTATTTCTTCTTCATTACCAACTTTGGAGTAGGAACAGCCACTCTCGCGCCTACGTCTGGGCTGGTTAATGGCTTGGCATCCCTACCATTTGATAACACTTCGATGGTGGTGTTCGATGGTGTGAACTGGACCGCTACCGAGATGCCCGTATCGGCACAGAACGCTCCGGCAATCCTGCATCAGTTCATCACGGCATACAACGCAATTACCGGAGCGTTTTCTCAGGCGCAACCAGCGTTTACCGATATCGCAGGAACTCCGTCAACCGTGCAGGTTCCTTTTCAGTCACTCACTACTACAGGGAGTGGGGCAGCAACATTGGCAGCGGGTGTGCTTAACGTGCCTACGCCCGCAACACCTACTGGATTCTCGGGTACAATCACTACTGCGAAGTTGACTTCGGGCGGCACGAACGGTTCGATGACTTTCGTGAACGGTACGCTTTCATCGCAGGTAGCAGCAACGTAGCGGAGGTAATGGTATGGGCGGATTCTTAAGCTCGATTTTCGGCGGGGCGAACCCCACGCTGGCAAAGGATATGTCGCAAGAGGGCGCTCTGGCGGGCTACTCCACTGGAATTGGGGAAGGGGACACGACAGCCGCTTCAAACTATTACCAGCAAATTCTTTCCGGCGACCCTAGCAAGACGGCGGAAGCGATAGCCCCTCAGACGGCACAGGCACAAGAAGGGGCGCAGCAGCAAAAGAACCAGACGGCGCAGTTCGGTACGCGGGGCGGCGGTACGGGCGCGGCAACTGCGGGAATCGACGCGAACACGAACGCGGAACTTCTCAAATTAGTCGGTGGGTTGAAGCAGGGCGCGGCGGCGGGCGCGGCAAATCTTGGCACATCAAACCTTGGCATGGCATCCAGCAACCTTCAATCGCAGGAGCAGATGTCTCAACAACAGATGCAGAACTACATGAATTCGATATTAGGTAAGGGCATCGGTACGGCGGCGGGTGCGGCTGAAGAATTCGGACTCGGCAAAGCGTTTCCAACGGGAGATGCGAGTGGTGGCTCCGCCGGCGGGCCAGCAAACTTCGTTCCGATGGGTTCAGCGCCTAGCGCGCTTCCGGCTGAGATGGATGCACCTGCGGCTCCACCGATGGCTCCGCTTGATATGTCGATGTTCATGTAAAGGAAACTATGGCCGGATTCGATACAGGGTTCAATTGGGAAGCTGGTCGCCAGCAGCAGCAGTTGGAACGTAAGCAAGGAATTGCCGACGAGCAGCGCAGGGCAAAGGCTGGATTCCTCTACCAGCAGTACCAGAACGCCACGGATGAAGGCCAGAAGGCCGGAGCACAGCAAGCTCTCAAAGACTTGTATCCTCCCGAACATGCTAACCAGTTCATGCAGGACATCAAGAGCTTCCTGCACGTTGGGAAGCAGCCTACTCCGCAAGTAAACCCGCAAGCAGCAGCGGCATACGCCGCGCCACCAACCGTTAACGTCCCTACTAGCGATGCTGCTCCTCAGAATCCTTGGGAAATACCGCAGTCGGTGAAGCATGTAGCGCAAGCAAGAACCCCAGAAGAAGCGGTACTCTCTATTCCTTCAACAACACAGGCAGCGGAAACAGCGGCAACCCAGAAAGAAAAGAGCGCGGCCACGTTAGCGGCACAAAAACAAAAGGATGCATTGGAACAGATCGCGGCAAGGGCAAAAGCCGCCGGCGAGAAGCAGCCATCAGGCCGTCCTGTCCCATTCTTTAAGGGCGCGATGAATCAAACTGATGCGGCTGGCAGACAGGATGCAGGGTTCGAGTTCAAGGATGAGAATGGGGAAACCTTAGACGCGACGAAGATTCCGCCGAACATGATCCTTGTCCCTGTTTACTTCGGGAAAAGTAGTTATTGGACAGTAGCCGATGATCAGGGGCGGTACGTTACTGCCGACAATCAGAAGAAGTTTGAACCCGCAGTGGGCGGCCCGACTCAGAATCCTCCATCGGCGGGTGTGGCGCGTGTTCCTACAGTTGGAACGCATCAGGTTCCCGGCATGAACCCGGGCGAGAAGTTGACGATGACTTCTACGCAAACTCCGGTAGCGCCACGTTCTGCCAATACGCCGCAAGTTCCGGGCGCACCACCTCCGACCAAAGCAGCTCCGCAAGTTCCGGTATCGGGGCCAACCGCGCAGGCTGCACCCCCAAAGTCGAAACTCGATCACCCATCGCACGCGAAGATGGCGGCTAAGGCGGCACAAGCATCGCAATCAACGCAGGCAGGCACAATGCCACCACCACCTCCGGCCTTCGCCGGTGGAACATTTCAGACGCAGGGCAAGACGACGAAGCCTGTAGTTTCGGCAATGAATACCGTGGCAGCGCAAGTCTTCGGGGGAAACGGAGACAAGCCGATTTGGGACTATGCCTACATGTACGACAATCCGAGACTAGCGAAGTCTCTAAACAAGGCGCTCACATTGAACGCGCTATCAATTCCCGGCACCGAAGATGATCCGACGTTCATGCAGACGCTAGGCACGGCGGTAGGCGTTACCGGATGGTCACAGGAACAGATTCGCAACGCCAACGCCAATGCTCGACAAGAGATTAGGCAACTTGGCGGCGACGATGCGCTGGAGATGTTCTCACGCTTGGCAGGCTTTCAAGAGGACTTGACGGCGCTTCGCAGAGCTACCGGATCATCGGCAGCGCAGGGCGCGGTTAAGACGATGGTGAGGGCGGCTCCGATCTACAACGTATCGAGCTCTCAGGACTTCCGCAATCAACTCGCGGTGACGCTCAACACGGCATCGGCGGCATTATCTGGATACCCTGAGATCAGCAAGCAATACACCGACTGGTGGAAGCAGGGCGCACGAATGGCTAAGAGCGGAAAGCAAGCTCCGCTATCGAGCAGGATACCGCAACCTCCAACCGGAGGCCCGAAAGAACGCCACTATAACCCGCAAACGGGAAGGCTGGAATAATGCCAAAGCGAGTGAAATTGCCAAACGGGGAGATTGGAGTATTTCCCGACTCGATGAACGATGAGGCGATTCAGGGCGTACTCCAAAAGCAGTTTCCAGTCCAACCTCCCGGCCCGCAACTTCCTGTTCCGCATGGATTACAAGGTCCACCATCTGTTCCGATGGGTTCGATGGTCAAGGCGGCGGCTAGTTTTCTTCCATCAGCAGTTCACGCGACGCTGCCGAAACCCGTACAGCAGTTCGGGCAACAGGCAGGGCGTGACTTATCGAAGATCGTTCCCGGCGTAAAGTCTGCGGTAGGTTCGGCAATGGAACCCGTAACGCCTACTCCACCGAAGCCCCTCTTTAATCAACTAGCCGACGTGGGTAAAGCAGTAGGCGGGGCGATAGCGCAGCCGTTTGAGATGCTTGGCACATCCGACACGAATATCGGCGGATTCAATCTCCCGAATGCAGACCTAGCCACGATGGATCTACTTGGCGGAAACTCCACTAAGTACAAGGAATTTCTCGACAAAGGAAACTTTGGAGCCGCGACGTGGGAAGGTTACGGCAAGCCGCTTGCGCTGATGGCGGCGGGCGAGTTGATGGGTGGCGGCAAGGCACTCACGGAAGGCGCGACGGGCGAACAGGCCAACATGGTTAAGAACGTGATGTCCAAGGGATCGCGTGACGAAGCCGGGAACCTCGTATTACAAGGACCAGAGATCACAGGCGCTCGTGAGGCGTTGCAGGACGCAGCTCGCGACCTCTACGGGACGGGACCAAAGGGATTCAAGAAACTCAAGAAGGCAGCTCCCACTGGAAGCATCATGGATTCGATTAAGAATGCCAAACGTGGCGACGTGTTCAGCGTCGATCAGGGAAACGAAAACCTTCTCAAGTTGACGAACCATGCAGTTGATTTGGCCGGGGAACCCGCCGATCAGGTGAATACCGCACTTGGCTACATGGACGGGCACGAAGCCGCGAAGAACATCGCTGCGAAGTTGAAGCAGATGGCTGGAGAGATCGAGTCAAACGGAGACGCTGAATACGCCAATCAACTCAGGAAGCGGGCCGGAGAGATCGAAGGCAAAAAGACTTTAGGAGAGATTTACGAGATCAAGAAAACTGCGAACCGTCTAGGAGATATGCCTAAGAACGTGAAGGAGTCTTACGATTTACTGGACTCACGGGCGGCACAGGCGCGGGCGATCAGGGACGAAGTTTATCCGCGATATCAGGAAGCAGTGCAATCTTCGATGATGCCGGGATTCAATATGTC
>CAZVYV010000277.1:0-4604 GCA_964630985.1 uncultured Occallatibacter sp. | reverse complement strand
TCGTGCAGCAGCTCAGTCGCCTCTTCCACGGCAAGCCGCGGCTCGGCGCCGGGCGCGTGGCCCGGTTCAATCAAGCCGGCCATCCGCCCATAAATCCGCTCGAACACGGGCGTCTCGTTCCAACTCACCGGCCACACCGTCGCCGAGTACACCTTCGTCTCGCCCCCATGCGCGGCAAAGGCGCCCAGCACCGCGATCAGCTTGTCGGGGAGCGCTTCCAGGCGCAGGTTCGGATACCACAGGCTCAAATAAAGCGTGTCTGCCATCAGTATTGATTTTAGACGTTTGCAGTCTTCGACTGCCGCACTGCCAGCGCCGGGCAAATCCGGAAGGATGGGGAGAAGAAAGAAAGCCTACCCGGTCACGATCTCGCTGAAGTCTGCAATCGTCGAAAAGTTGCGCACAACTTCGGCGATCAGCCCAAGGTTGGCGCTACGAACCGCCTCATCGGCATCGAGCACCATCACTTTGTCGAAGAACTGGTCGATCGTCGGTCGCAGCGTCGCAATCAATACCAGCGCCTCGCCGTAATTCCGCTGCTCGCGTAGCTTGGCAACCTGCGGCGCAATCTCTTTCGATCGGTCCCACAGGTCAATCCCCTCCAGCGCGAGTTTGCCGATCTTCCGCTCGTCAGGGCGAAAGCCTTTTTCCTCGGCTTGTTTCAAAATGTTTTTGATGCGCTTGCAAGCGGCCGAAACGGCGGCGAAATCCGCCGATCCCCGCACCGAAGTCAACGCCTCGGCACGCGCAATCACGTCGCGGACATCGTCCCCGCCCGCGGCTAGCGCCGCACTCACGACGTCGTAAGCAAACCCACGCACGTCTTTCAAATAGAACTGCAGGCGCTCCTGGAAAAACTCGGCGACCTGCACTTTTCCGGCATCGCTCACGCCGCTCGCATTCACCACGTCGCTCAAAGTCAGCGGCAACTCGGACTCCGCCAGAATCTTCACGACCGAATTCGCCGCCCTCCGCAGTGCAAACGGGTCCTTCGATCCGGTTGGCGCGTTGCCGATCCCGAACATCGCCACGATTGTCTGAACGCGATCAGCGATTCCCAACAACTGCCCTTCCACCGACACCGGAATGGGGTCTTCGATTGAAGCCGGGGTGTACTGATCGTAGATCGCGAGCGCAATCCGCTCGCCCAGCCCCTGCGCCCGCGCGTAGAGGCCGCCGATCACGCCCTGCAACTCAGTGAATTCTTTGACCAGTTCAGTGGTGAGATCGGTCTTTGCCAGCTCCACAGCTTTGAACAGCGCCGCCTCGTCGAACGGAGCGTTCGCGCCCTTCAAGATCGTGGCCAGTGCATTTGCGACCGCGAGGTTCTGTTCGGTCTTCCAGTAGTAGCTCCCCAGCTCCTTCTGGAAGGTCACGTTCTTCAAGCTCTCCATGCGCTGGGCCAGAGGCGTCTTCTGGTCCATGTCCCAGAAGAATCGCGCATCCTTGAACCGCGCCCGCAGAACGCGCGCATTGCCGTGCCGGATGATCGCCGCGCCCTCTTCATCCGCCTGCGTGTTCAACACCGCCAGGAAGTGCGGCGCCAATTTGCCCTGCGCGTCTTCGACCGCGAAGTACTTCTGGTGGTCGCGCATCACCGTCACCAGAACTTCTTCCGGCAGCTCCAGGTACTCGCGTTCAAACTCACCCAGGATCACCGACGGCCACTCCGTCAGGTGGGTCACGGTCTCGACAAGCGCCTCGTCCTCGCGCCAGCGCGCACCTTCCACTTTTCGAGTCTCCGCATCCAGCGCCTTACGGATCGTCTGCCGGCGTTCGGACCCATCGACCACAACGAACGCCGCGCGCAACGCCTCGGGATAACCCCTGGCGGCTTCGACCACGACCGGCACATCCCCATGGAGCACGCGATGTCCGCGGCTCGCATTGCCCGCCGCAATTCCCGCAATCTCCAGCGGAACCACTTCGGCATCCAGCATTGCCACGACCCAGCGCACCGGCCGCACAAACCGCTCAGGCTTCGCCGCGCGCCAGTACATGTTCTTGGCCCAATAAAGCCCCAGTACTTCTTTCGGCAGGTCCGCGACAAGAATCTCCGCCGCCGTCCGCCCAATGAGCTTCACTGTCGCACCAACGTACTCGCCCTTCGACGTCTCTATTTTCTTTATTTCCGCAACGGCAATGCCTGCCTTTTTCGCAAAGGCCTCGGCCGCCGCCGTCGGCACGCCGTCCTTGAAGGCGATCTTCCACGAAGGGCCCATCACCACTTTTTCGTTGTCGGCCTGCTTGGCCCGCACGCCTTCCGCAAGCACCGCCAGGCGCCGCGGCGTCGAGAAGGTCGTAACCTTCCCGTCCTCGCCCAGCAACTGCTCGCGCTTCAGCAGATCACTCACGCGCTTGCCCAACTCGGCCTCGGCCGCGGCAATCATCCGCGCCGGAACCTCTTCGAGCCCGATTTCCAGTAAGAAATCCGTCATTCAGTGGTTCCCACTCAAGCCTGTAGCCAGTAGCTAGTAGCTCGCTTCCTTGATTCAAGCAGTCGATTCCGCACAAACAAAGCTACGAGCTACCGGCTACTGGCCCCCCGGCTGCTTCCTGCTGCATCGCCCATGCCTTTGCCACGCCGACCGCCAGCGTGCGAATCCTTCCGATCACGCCTACACGTTCCGTCACGCTGATCGCCCCACGCGCGTCAAGCAGGTTGAACAGATTCGAGCACTTCAGCGCCAGCTCATACGTCGCCAGCAACGGAAATCTTTTCTTTTCCTTTTCGCTGGCATTTTCGTCTGTCAGCACGGCATTCGCTTTTTCAAGCAGCGCATGCGCCTCGGCCTCATAAGAATTGAAGTGCTCCCAAAGCCGTGGCACGTCGGCCATTTCGAAGTTGTACACCGAGAACTGCAGCTCTTCGGCCAGCCGCACGTCGCCATAGGTCACCACTGCACCAGTTTTCGGGTCACGCGCCCACACAATGTCGTAAATCGAATCGACATCTTGCAAAAACGCCGCAATGCGCTCCATGCCGTACGTCAGCTCCGCGCAGATCGGGTCAAGATCCATTCCGCCGCACTGCTGGAAATACGTAAACTGCGTAATCTCCAGGCCGTCGAGCATCACCTGCCAGCCCACGCCCCACGCGCCGCCCGCCGGCCACTCCCAGTTATCCTCTTCGAACTTCAGGTCGTGGTGCTTCAGGTCGATTCCCATCGCCTCCAGCGATTCCAGATACAACTCCTGAACGTTCACCGGTGGCGGCTTCAGGATCAGTTGAAACTGTGTGTGCTTGAACAGACGATTGGGATTCTCGCCGTAGCGCCCGTCGGCCGGCCGCCGCGAAGGCTGCGCGTAGCCCACTCTGTAGGGCTTCGGCCCCAGCACGCGGAGAAATGTCTCCGGGCACATCGTCCCCGCGCCCACTTCCACGTCGTAAGGCTGCTGCACCACGCATCCACGCTCCGCCCAGAACGCCTGCAGGCGGAACAATAGATCCTGAAATGTTAGCGATGTGGGCTTTACGCGCGCTTCAGGCTGGGCAACGGGCACAGGCAGCTCTCTCTCATCGGGACTCTTCTGGATTTTATCAGCCGCCCTTATACTTCAGGCTCTTCTACAGGCCTCATGGCCCATGCCTTTCGTACCCAGAAGACGATAGCGCCTTCTCCTACCAGAATCATCGCAACCAGAACATAGTTGGGCCAATGATGACGGTATTGTTCGTAAAGCTTCCAGTAGGAGTCCGCGTCCTCGTGAACGTGCGTTTGGGCGTCTCCGAAAGCGTCCAGGGCTGCAGGGTCCGAATAATTTAAGACGGGACCACCCGAATCTTTTGCGTCCGTGAAAGAAAAATTACGGGTCCGGGTATCGAAGACAAATCTCCGCACCTTGTATGTCTTGAGATCGAGTAGAGAGCCTCGAAACTGCGGGTCAGTAAATTGCAAGTCAATTAACGAGCGAACATAACCAGAACCCACTTCCGGAACATCCGTTTGAAACCCTGGGGCCACAAAATAGCCATCGTAAGTGTTGTGGCTCCCAACTATATATCCGTTGGGGAGCGTGACAAACGGATCCCCACTTAAGCCGCAATCCTGATGCGCAAGACGATTCGATATTTGAACATGGAGTAATAGTGCAAATAGAAGCCATACCAACCCCACAAATGGAGCACATGCGCTGATAGCCGTCAGGCGGCTGCTTAGACCACGCTTCTGCTTTCGTCGCCTAGCAACGACGTAAAGGATTATCGATAGCAGGCACGCCGCGACAGCGGCGCAAAGAGAACCACCTGCAATTACTGTCAGAACCCAAAGGCCAGCCATGGATGAATTTTAGGCCTCCATTCATTGAACAAGCAGGTATTTCTCTGTCTTATGCATTGCCTGGCAGCCCGGCATCAACTCATCCACCCAGCCTTGCGATCGCCTCAGCCGTCTTCAGCTTCCTCTCCAGATGCCGCTCCAGCGTCTGCAGCGTGAACCGCCTTAGATCCTGCCCCCGCTTTCGCGGCCACGCCTCGCCGGCAAAATTTGCTGCCGGCGCACGCAACATCCGTTGCGCAATGTGCCAGCTATCGGCACTCAGCCCGCTCCCCGATCCATTCGCATGCAGCCCACAAAACAGCCCGTCGGCGTACGCATTGAAGC
>CAZVYV010000276.1:0-4606 GCA_964630985.1 uncultured Occallatibacter sp. | reverse complement strand
TTCACCGTCGTCAATCTCGGCCGCCACTTGGGCGTCGACGCGGAGATGGCGCTGCGCAACTGCAATCTGCGCTTCCGACGCCGCTTCAGTGAGATGGAACAAATCTCCAAGCGCCCGCTTGAAGAGCTGTCGCCGCCGGAGCTGGAAGCGCTTTGGGAGCAGGCAAAGAAAAATCTGGCGGATGTCGAAAAGCGCGGCCTCGTTCATCCGGCTCAGACCGATTCGCAGGCGCGGCCAAGGGCGCGAAAATGATCGAGATTCGCAGCTGCGTGGGATTCGACGAAATGGAAGCGTGCGTTCAGCTCCAGATCGAGACCTGGGGCTACGGCGAAAGCGACGTTACTCCGCGCAAGACCTTCATGCTTGCTCAAAAAATCGGGGGCCAAGTGATTGGCGCTTTCAGCGCCAGGGAACAGGGACCAGGGATCAGGGATCAGAGAACGGCAGGTGGCGAACTCGTTGGTTTCGCCATGTCTTTGCCGGGAATCAAGCAGACCGGAAACGGCCCGCAGCATTATCTCCATTCGCACATGCTGGCCGTCCGAAAATCGCACCGCAATCGCGGCATCGGCGCACAACTCAAATGGGAACAACGGCGTGAATCGCTTTCTCGCGGTATCCGGCACATGGAGTGGACCTTCGATCCGCTCGTCATCCCCAATGCTTTCCTCAATATCCACAGGCTGGGCGCGATCTCCAGTGCCTATCTTGTGGATTTCTATGGTGTATCCTCTTCTCGACTGCAGGGTGGGCTCCCAACCGACCGGCTTTTGGCGGAATGGGACCTGGATTCCCCACGAGTGGAAGCAGCTTTTGCTCAGCATCCGGCAGCCACGCAATGCATTGAAGAACGCATCTTGGTCCCAGCCCCCATTGACCACTGGAAGACAAACGAAGGAAGCCGTGAAAGGGCCCTCGATGTTCAGCTAGAGAATCGGCGGAAGTTTCAGGATGCTTTCTCGCGGGGACTGGTCGTACTTGGCTTCTCTCGCGATGCGGAAGGAAACGGAATCTTCGAACTGGGCTCCCTAACCCAGTTGCAATCGAATCATGGTTCTGGTTTTTCTAAGGAATGTAAAACTTTATGAGAATTGATGCGATCATTCTGCGTGAACTGCATATGCCGCTGGTGCGCCCGTTTGAGACCAGCTTTGGCGTCACCCGCAACCGGCGGATCGTGCTCGCGGAGGTTCAGTCGGAAGGTCTTTCCGGCTGGGGCGAGTGCACGGCTGGCGAGCGACCGTTCTTTTCCGGCGAATCGACTGATTCGGCATGGCAGGTGCTGGTTCAGGAACTCGCGCCCATGATGGCCACCGAGTCGCCTGAACACGGTGGCGATTGCCCCGGCATTTTTCGCGCCGTGCGCGGCAATCCCATGGCCAAAGCTGCTCTAGAGAATGCGATCTGGGACCTGGAAGCGCAGCGCGAGGGCGTTTCGCTCTCCCGTCTTTTGGGCGGCGTTCGCGACAGCATTGTCTGCGGCGTTTCCATTGGAATTCAACCCAGCATTGAAGAACTGCTTTCCATCATTGAGCACGAGTTGGCTGCCGGGTACCAGCGCATCAAGCTCAAGTGCAAACCGGGCTGGGATGTCGAAGTGTTTGAGCGGGTAAGAAGCCGCTGGCCGGGCATTCTGCTCAGTTGCGATGCCAACTCGTCCTATCGCCTGCGCGACGAGGATCACCTGGTTTCGTTCGACGCCTTTGACCTGCTGATGATTGAGCAGCCGCTCTGGCACGACGACTTTTATTTCCACTCCGTACTCCAACGGCGCCTTAACACGCCCATCTGCCTTGACGAATCCATTCGCAACCGCCGCGATACTCTGGCGGCCATCGAGATGGAATCCTGCAAGATCATCAACGTAAAGCTCGGCCGCGTGGGCGGCTTCTCCGAGGCCATTGCCGTGCACAACGCGGCGATGGAGCGGGGCATTCCCGTCTGGTGCGGCGGCATGCTCGAGTCCGGCATCGGCCGCGCGCACAACATTGCGCTTTCGACGCTCGAAGGCTTTACGCTGCCCGGCGATGTCTCCGCTTCGGCGCGCTACTTTGCCGACGACATCATTGAGCCCGCAGTCACGGTCTCCGCACAAGGCGAGATCGCGATTCCCGATACACCCGGCCGCGGATACGAAGTGCGCACCGACCTGATTGACCGCCTCACCTCGCGCAAGGAAACCATCCGCGAAATGGCACTCGTGGCATAGACTTCAGGATCATCCAGGTGGCCGCGGCCGGCTTTGCAGTCGCGTCCCTCCCTCCTTCATGGACGCCACGTCTTGATCGATCACATCATCTCACTGTCCGGAACCCCTTTCGCATCCTGTGCGTATTCCCATTCGGCGAAGCAGTGTCGCTGGCGGGTCAACGTGTGAAACCAGGAACCAAGGCGCGCTGTTGGGACGAGAGACCGATTGTGGTCACCAAGACGCTCGATCGCAGAGATGAGAGACCGCGGAGTGTGATGGAGGTAGTTGAATTCCCGCCAACGTGTCGCGACCAAGTCCTACAATGTGTGATGTTGCTTCTCAAGAACGAAAACGACCCCAAATCTTTCTGGAGGCTTTCAAAATGAATCGACTCTTTGGTGCGGCAGCGCTGCTGCTGGCCGTCGGCATCGTACTCTCGGTCCAGGTTCCCGCCGCCCACGCTCAGGCTCCGGCCGCAACTCCAAGTGGCCCCGATGCGCCCGTCAAGCTGATGCCGGGGCTGGACAAGGAACTCATCGATACCACTGTCGATCCCTGCGACAATTTCGTGCAGTACGCCTGCGGCAATTTCACCAAGTTATATCCGATCCCCGCCGACAAGCCCGGTTACGACTCCCTGTTTATGGTCTACGACTACACGCAGACAGCGCTGCACAAGATGCTGGACCAGGTAGCTGACAAAAGCGCACAGCACACGCCGAACGAGCAGAAGATCGGCGACTTCTACGCGACCTGTATGGACGAGAAGGCGGTCTACGCCGAGGGCCTGAAGCCATTGCAGCTCGAGCTCGACCGAATCAACGCGCTGAGCGACAAGAAGCAACTTACCGATCTGCTGGCACACGACCAGATGATCAACGTGGGCGCGTTTTTCAGTTATTCGGAGCAACAGGACTTTGCTGACGCGCGCAAGCAGATTGCGGTCGTTGATCAAGGCGGGCTCGGTCTGCCAGAACGCGATTATTATTTCCGCACCGGCGACGCCGCGGAAAAAACGCGCAAGGATTATGTGGCCCACATCGCAACCATGCTGGGATTGCTGGGCGAGCCGGCGGACAAAGCCGCTGCCGACGCCGATAAAGTCATGACGGTTGAAACGGCACTGGCCAAAGCGTCGATGGATGTTACGGAACGGCGCGATCCCCACAAGGTGTATCACATGATGTCCACCGCGCAATTGGCCCAGCTCGCGCCGGCCATTGATTGGCCTCAATTCTTTGCGCGCACCGACGTGCCGGGAATCGCCGATTTGAATGTGGCGAATCCGGATTTCTTCAAGGGCCTGGAGGCGGTTTTTGAATCCACTGACCTGGAAACGATCAAGACGTATCTCCGCTGGCAGCTTGTACACAGCACCCCACACTACGCGCTGCCCAAGGCGATCGATGATGCGAATTTTGAGTTTTTCGGCCACGAGCTCAGCGGACAGCCCGTGCAGCGGCCGCGCTGGCAGCGCTGTGTCTCCGCGACTGACGGCGCGCTCGGTGAGGCGCTTGGGCAGGTCTATGTCGAATCACAGTTTTCCGCCCCGCAGAAAGCCTTCGCGCTGCAAATGGTTCACGACATCGAAGATGCGATGGACCAGGAGCTGGACACGCAGGATTGGATGAGCGCTGAAACGAGAGAAAAAGCAAAAACCAAACTGCATATGATCGCCAACAAGATCGGCTATCCCGACCACTGGCGCGATTACACAAAGTTATCCGTGGTTCGCGGCGATGCGCTGGGCAATGAATTCCGTGCGGCGGAGTTTGAAAACCACCGGCAGCTCAACAAGATTGGCAAGCCTGTAGATCGCGGCGAGTGGATCACGAGTCCCTCTACCGTCAACGCCTTTTACGACCCCACAATGAACGACATCAACTTTCCCGCGGCGTTTCTACAAAGCCCGGTATTCGATCCGAAGGCAACCGATGCGGAGAACTACGGGCATATGGGGTTCTTTGTCGGCCACGAGCTGACTCACGGTTTCGACGACCAGGGAAGCCAGTTCGACGGCAACGGCAACCTGTCCGATTGGTGGACTGCGGACGATCGCAAGAAGTTTGACACCATGACGGATTGCGAAGTGCACGAATACGGCAACTTCACCGCTGTGGACGACCTAAAAGTGAACGGAAAACTGACGCTCGGCGAGAATACCGCCGATAATGGCGGCCTGCGCCTTGCGTATATGGCGTTCCTGGCCGACGCCAAGCGCAAAGGCATCGACCTGACCGCGAAGGGTGCCGACGGCTACACGCCGCAACAGGAATTCTTCATGGCGTTCGGGCAGGATTGGTGCGGAGGATTCAGGCCCCAGTTGACGCGACTGATCGTGCAGACCGATCCGCATTCCCCGGATCCTATCCGCGCGAATGGCGTGGTGCAGAATCTGACGCAATTCGGAAAGGC
>CAZVYV010000275.1:0-4633 GCA_964630985.1 uncultured Occallatibacter sp. | reverse complement strand
GGCGTGAACGCCCAGACCGGTACGACGTACACCTTTGTCCCGGCGGACTCGACGCGGCTGACCACGTTCTCGAATGCCTCGGCTGTCGCGGTGACTCTCCCGAATCCGCTGACAGCGGGCTTTGCGACTGGCACGCTTTTCTCGGTGCAGAACATCGGCGCGGGAACCGTGACCATCACCTGCTCGTCCTGCCTGATCTATTCCTCCGGCGCGTCCGGGCTTTCGACGCTCACCCTGACGACGGGAGCGGGCGCGGATATTTACTCGGGGGGCTTGAGCTACTCTGCAGTGCTCGGCGGCGGCGGCGGATCGGGAAGCGGCTGCATCACCAACCCCAATAGCGGCGGCTGCGCGATCGCAGGCAACCCGGACATCGATCTTTTCCCCGGCTCGGGCGGAGTCGGCCCCGGCACCGGCTGGGTCTTCCAGCTTCTGACCTCGGGCCTCAACCTGGCTGTTCCCTTGACCGTCAACACCGGCTCCGGCAAGGCAGGCGTTTACACCTACCTCTGCGGCACCGCTCCCAGCTTGGGCTCGGGCATCAGCTTCATCGGACCGGCAAGCTGCACGCCCTATCTCCTGATTCCGCCCAGCGCTCCCGGCTCTGGCTACTGGCAATGCACCAACGTCTCGACCACCGTGACCTGCTCGTTTGAAGCGGCGGTCAACCTGAATTCGGGCGACGTCACGGGGATCCTTCCAGTAGCGAACGGAGGCACCGGCAACGCGACCGGCTCAGGTGCGCTCATTAACCTCTTCCCCACCGCGATCCGGGCGGGCGACTGGATTTACTGGAATGGCAGCGCATGGACAAATTTCGGCGGGTGCCAGACCTCGACCTGCTTTGCCACGGAAAACGGCGGCGGCTCCCCCGGCTGGGTGCAGACTCCGATTCCGGTTGCCGATGGCGGCTATGGGCTGGTGACGCAGACTTCGAACGCGATCTATAAGGGGAACGGCACAAGCGCCCCGGCAGTCTCGGCGATTTCGGACAACGGCTCACAGGTCAACATCACTGGCGAACCGCTTCTGACGGCAAACACCGTCTCGCTCACCTCCGCGACGACCATTACCTCGACCTCGCTGATTACGACGGGACTTGTGCTCGCGACCATCCCCATCTCGACGACGGCCCACGGACGCTGCTCGCTGATCTGGGAGCAATCGACCAACACGGCGACAGTAACCTTCGGCGTGCAACTTGGCCACGCGCCTACCGACCTCTGGATCGCGCCGCCGACCATCTGGAACGGGACGGCGATCTCCAAAGGCTCTTACACGACCATCACCAGCGGGACGGCGACGAACATCACCTCGACCATCACGCCGGCGGCGACCGCGACCGGCTACTCGCTCGACTTCGACTTCACCCTCGAAACCTCCGGCACCCAGACCGGCGTCCTGACCATCATGGGCCTGACCTCCAACGGCTCCGACGCGCTCGTGATCGAGCCAGGGAGTTCCTGCTCGTGGCTCCCGTAGTCTCCATGAAAAGAATTGCTGCTTTGGCTTGCCTGCTTCTGTGCGGCTCGGCGTGCGCGCAGATGGGGGGCGATTCGAGCGCAGGCGGCAATTCCGTGATCGGCGGCGTGGGCACGGCTGTAGTTTTGCAGTCGATTGCGGTCTCTCCCTCCGATCCGGTGGTCTGCTATGCCTGCTCGCAGAGCTTTTCCGCTGTCGGAACTTACTCAAATTCGACTCAAGTTTCAATCACCTCAGTTGCGACCTGGACCTCGGGCAATACCGGCGTCGCAACCTCTTCCGGGGCGGGAAATTTTCAGTGCATCGCCCGCGGCTCGGCAACCGTGCAAGCCAGCTATCAGGGCGTGCTGGGGACGGCAACCCTCAACTGCCAGTCGCCAACTTTTTCGCCGCTCGGCACGCAGACGGTCACGCAGTCGGCTTCCTCGCAAACTCTTGTGCAATACACCGCCGCGAATGGCGTCTCGCCGTTTACGTTTTCCGCTTCCGGGCTTCCGGCAGGCTGGTCGCTTTCGTCTTCCGGCTGTCCTGGGGGACAGGTGAATTGCTCTCTTGTCGGCACGCCCTCGACGGTGGGAGTTTTCAGCTTCTACATTCAGGCAACCGACAGCATCAGCAATACCTCGTGCGCCGCTCCCGGATGTCCGGTTGCCGTCAGCGTCGTCGCCTCGTCTTCCGAAGACAACATCTACTGCGAACTCGTCTCGAACATCGAAACCGTCACCGGGCTTTCAATGGATGGCCCCGCGAATCCCTTAGCCAACTGTAATTACACGGCGATTGCCTGGAGCAGCTTGAGTTCTCCGAGTGGGACCGGGACGGGAATCATCATCAACGTCTGCCCTGCCTCGACTGCTTTAGGCAGTTGCCGCAACAATCCCACGCCAGCCAGCCCTTCGACCGCCATGGTGTCCTGCGCCGACGGGACAATCTACGGGACGGGAGACTGCACGTCGCTTTCGAGCGGCCCCTTTTACTCGCTGACGATTCAGGGAGCGTTTAACTTCATTGCCTGGGGCGGAGCTTCGCTCGGGAGCGGGGCGGGAAATCTCTGCGGGGCATGGATTCAGATCGCGGCCTTTGAGACGATCCTCGGCCACAACTACGGGCTGACCTACACCGAACCCACCGTCTCGCCGCCAACCAATATCAATTGCGGCCCCGATTATTCGCAGCCTTGGGTCTGGGTTTCGACGGCAGCCTACAACTCCTCAACCAACGTCATTACCGGGGGACTGGCGCCGGGGAACCGCATGACCCCGGCCTATGCCGGGCAAGCCTCCATCGTGGGGCGTCCCGCTTACGCCCAGCCGACAAGCGCCGGAATCTACATCCCGGCATGGCGCTGCGAAAACCTGAACGGCACCTGCGCGGTGTTGCAATCGAGCGCGAATCAGACATTCTCGGGCTTCCGCTTTATCGGCATCGAATTCACCGCGCCCCATGGCCGGGACAGCGGAACCGACATCTACGGCAATAACGTCTGCGGGCTGAATTTGGCCGGAAACCCGCAATGCGATCCGGGCTATGTCGGCGGACTGGCGCAAGTCGGCTGTCAGGTATTAGGTCACGCAAACTGCCTGAGCAACACGGCCTTCGCGGGGACGGTCAACACCCAGAATGCAAGTTCGGGATCGTGTCCGCAGAATTGCGTGGCCTGGGTAAGCGGCACGAAATTCACCTACCTTTACGGCTCGCAGTTTGGCGGGACGGTCAACACTACAAATTCTTCCGTCGGCAGTTGCACCTCGAACTGCGCTTCGCTTGCGAGCGGGACGAACTTCGCCAACCTGATCGACGGGCAGCAGATTTCGATTTCGGGGACGCTCTACACGATCTGTAGCGTGGCGCTCTGCGGGTCGGCGGGCGTGCTCTCGCAGAGTCTTTTACAGCTTTCAACCGCGCCCGGAACACAGACCGGAGCGACTTACCTCTGGGATTCGGCGAATCAGATTCAGATCAATGGCTCGACTTACGGCGTCGCGAACGTCTACTCGGGAACCTTGCTCGGACTGGTCTCGCAACCCGGCACGCAAACCGGAGTCACGTACAACTGGAATACGGGCGGCTCGCACATCATTTTCGACCGGACGCTATTCGCGGCCTGCGACGATTTGACGTTTTTGACCTGCTACGGGTATGGCGCTTCGGGCCTGGTGCCGGAAGGCGGGCAGCACCTTTCGATCATCGACTCGTATCTCGTCGGCTTTACCTGCCTGTACGGGATCGGAGCTTGCGTCGATTCGCACGCCATCTCGGGAGGATTACAGGAACAAACGTCAGATGTGGGGATCAAGATCGTCGATGACTACGTGGAAGGGGCGGCGGAAAATGTGTTCTTCGGCGGCGGCACGTCGAACGGGCAGCCGATGGATCTGGAAATCCGGCGCAATCACTTCTTCAAGCCCTTGACCTGGAAAGTGGACAACGCGCTCTACCAGTCGAACTTCGGCGGGATCGGCGATGCCTTTGTTAACAAGCAGAATCCCACTTCAAACGCTTACGTCGGCGCGACCACCTGCTCGGTCACCGCTCCGGTGCAATCGGGCGGGACGGCGGCAACCTGCACGGTGACACTGAATGGTTCCGGGCAGATCACCGACGTGCAGATCGCCACACCAGGCGCGGGTTATGGCCTCTGCAACAAAGGCAACGGCAACACTTACGCCTGCAACCCCGGCTTCCTTTTCACCGACACGACCGGAACTTACACCTCCTGCAATACGCAGGTGAGTGGCGACATGTCGATCTCCGCACCTTCCGGGGGCATTTACACGGGAACCTGGATTGACGGCGACAAGTTCACCAACAAGATCGTCGGCACCAACATCACGGTCACCATCGGTTCGACCAATTACACCTTCAACGTCATTGGAGAATCGAATGGCGGAAAAACCATAACGATGACCGACGCCTCCGGGCCGAGCGGCGCGACGACGACTGCTTCGTGGGTCTCGAACTTCGCGACGCGCGGCGATTGCATTCAACCCCAGATCGGCTACTACGACATCAAGAATTTGTCGGAGCTAAAGAATGGAATCCGGTCGCTGTGGGAAGGCAATAACGCGGAAAACTGCTGGAACGGGCAGAGCGACCAGAACGGATTCTGCTTTCTGATTACGCCGAAGAACGCGAACGCGGGCTGCTCGAA
>CAZVYV010000274.1:0-4641 GCA_964630985.1 uncultured Occallatibacter sp. | reverse complement strand
ATTCGTGCTGAAGCAAGTAGGAAGTTGAGGTTCGCCGAGATAGATATTGAGGAGTCTCGTTCTAAAGGTTCAGTCGCGCCAGATGAACTCATAATCCCTCAACACATTATTGATACTAACATCAGGTCAGAACAACCTTGTTATGTGCAGTTTGTGACACAATCAAATAGGGCTGTCGTTTGTCAAGATGAGAATGACAGCTCTATTGATCTTTCGCTCTTAGAGCAGGATCTTACCAAGAAGCTGCGCCAAGACAATTGGCAAACACAAGCCTATCAAAACATAGACTCTTTTCAGGCACATGGGTATTCTGTTATTGAAGTTGTGTATGATGAAGATTGTCCAGGACAGAGCAATGAAGAACATTGTCAGTACGAAGACTTTGCCTTTATAGCTGATACTAAAGACTTGCAAGCTGTTGAAATGACTAGCCGCAAGTACTACTTTACTCGTACTAAGCTTGCCTCTTTAGCTGGAGATACAGATGATGATTTTGATCGTGAGAGCGTAGATAAGATCATTCAGCAAGAGCCTACTGCTGATTCTATTACTTCAGTTTCTGCTAAAGATGCTTCCCTATTTAAGATTTACAAGAATATGTTTAGGGTGGGAGGCATTGTTTATGTTGCTTGGTCGATGCCAGACACTCTTGACAAGTGGCTTAGAAAGCCTCGTCCGCTTTACATGGGACGACGTAAACCGCGTGTTACAGACAAATCCCCTCTTATTGAACAACTTAAATCTAAAGCTCGTTCTTTGATGACTGGATTGCCTGATACTGTTAAAGACACTGAGAGTCAGTACCCCTACTTCTTGTACCCTTACACTATTTCTGAGGATAGCACGATAGGTAACTTGCATGGCCGCACCTTTCTAGATCAAGATGTACAAGAAGCTATTACATCTATTGTATCGTCTCTTGTTACTAAAGTCCGTCGTTCTTCTGGGCTTTACTTTGCTAGAGAAGACGGCGATCCAAATGCTTCTATTTTGATGGATAAGAATATAGCTTTTAAGACTGGAGCTATTCTTAATGGTAAGATCAAAGAGATGAAGATTGATGCTCCTGATGCTCTTCTTTTCTCTGCTGTTCAAATTCTTAAGTCTGACAATCGTTCTGAGACTTCTCAAGTCAATTGGGCTGAGAACAACAGACAGGGTGATAGTCGTAAAACAGCTGCCGCTATTAAGGCTAGTGCTCAACAACAGCAACAATTAACTACTGTACAGGTGGTGCTTTATAGCTTAGCTCTTAGGCAACAATATCAGTATAGGACAGACATTATTAAGTCAAGAGTAGCTGCTGGTCTTATTAAGGTTAATCCTCAAGTGATGCCTCTTTATGCTTCTCAGTTTATAGTTAAACCTTCTGGTGATACTGACGTTATTGAAAGGCAACAGCTTCTTGCTTTGATGCAACAAGTTTGGCCTGTTATTGCTCAAACTCCTCTTGCTCAAGCTTTCTTCATTGATCTTATTAAGATGATGTTCCCCAACAGTGCTGCTCGTTATCAAATGATATTACAGCAAGCTATGCAACAACAGCAAGCACAAGCTCAATCTCAACAAGCACAACAAGTACAACAACTACAAGGCATCGCTAAACAAGGTGCTAATGCTGTTGAGATGCTTAATAGGCATCCTGAAGTATGGTCTGATACTGGTAAAGCTTTTGCTGAACCAGTTATCAATGAGGCTGCCTTTCAAGTAAAACAACTAACAAAACAAGGACAACAAAATGGAAACGCCCAACAAGGCAGATAGAGAAAAGGCTGTTCAAGAAGCTTTTCAAGAACAGATTCGCATACGTTCAGACGCTCATAAACACTGGCTTGAACACCCAGTAACACTGGAGATGTTCCGCGCCCTGAACAATCATGAGACTCAGTTGCTAGAGAATCCACAAGGAGATGCCCTAGTTATACTTACAGCGGTGCGTACAGTTAGAGCTATGCGTAAAATTTTAAGTGATTCTGTCCTCTTTATTAAGCTTTCAACTACTAACTAATTATGGATACACCAACAGAACAACAAGTAGTAGCACCAGTAATTAATACTCCTACTCCTTCTCCTACACCACCTAGTTCTAGTGAACACAAGTCTCGTAGTCGTCCTAATATATTTAAGGATGTACCTCCTCCTGATATAGAGAAAATAGAGTTTAAGATGGACGATAGTCTTTTGTCTCCTGATTCTGGCGCACAGCGTATTGAGAATGATGTGGTTATTAACACTAATGCTTCTCAAGATGCAGCTGCCCTTAAGAAGGGTCTTAAAGAAGAAAAGGTTGAAACCAAGAAAGAGGAAGGTAAGCCGGCCGAGGAAGTTAAGAAAGATGAGGTTAAAGTTGAAGAGAAAAAAGAGGAGAAAAAGAAGAGTCCTCTTGATGTTCTTAAGATGCCTCCTAAGACTGAAGAGATTAAAAAAGAAGAAGCAATTCCTACTAAAGAGCATGTTGGTAGAGACTACTCTATCTTTGATGCTGAAGAACAAGCTGCTGCTAAACAAATGTCTAATGGTGCATTTGAACAGTTTACTAAGCTAAAGAAGCAATCACTTGAAGGGTCTGGCCAAGTATTCTATCAACACCCTGATGCTTATACTACTCATCCTCAGTATAAACAAAGCTTGGCAACTGTGCAACAAGGAGAACAAGAACATGAGTTCTGGCAACAGCAACTATTGAATTGTAAGGCTAACAAGCCTATTAAGAATTTGACTGGGTACGATTCTAAGACTGGACAACCAGTGTTTGGTGCTGATGTTTCTCCTAGCCCTCTTGTTGAAGAACAGATTAGGCAGTTGATGTACACCACTCAACAGAATACACAGCAAGCCAGAGTACAGGCTGAGAACATTAAACAGCAGTATCAAAGAGAGTATCAGTCTATAAAGACTAACTTTAATGTCGAGAGAAACAAGAGGTTTGCTTGGGCCGCTAATCCTGAGATGCTTAAGGCTACTCTTGATCTTGTGGATGATAAGGGTGAAAAACACACTATGAGTGTACAGGAGATTAAAGATAACTTTAAGAGTCTATTTCCTGCTTATCTTTCTTCTGATATGGGTGTTGAAGTGGCTTCTGATCTTATGGTGGCTCTTCAAATGCAAAAGGCTTTTTATGCTACTGAAGGAGCTAAAGAAGCTATTAAGGAGACTATTAAGGCTGAAGAAAAGGCTATAGAGCCTTCTAGCGATACTAAGCCTGCTAAGAAAGGTGATGCCTTTGGTGGTATTAGTGAGTTTTCTGCTGCTGGTATGCCACAGATTAATTGACCTTGTAAAACTAGACTTAGAGTGTAAGCTAAGCTAGTTTTTATATTGTGGCACGATTCTTGCTATAGAGTAGTTGCTTCTTAGTGAAGGGCATCACAAACGCTACTGTATTCTGATCAAAGGGCATTGATTGAGTTCTGAGACTGGCTCTAACAGTTTCAAGTTGATTCGTCAACAAACTTAATCTTTGACCCTTTTTCTTATGCCCGTATTTAATTCGATGATTGCCTCTTGGGGCAATAACACGATAGATCAGGCGCAGTTTCAGCAACTTCCATTCTATCTTGTTAAGAATGAGTTGAATGCTTTTCAGTCTGCGTCTATCTTCGACAAACTGTTCCCTTCAATTCCATGGATTGAGAACTCCGGTTCTACAATGAAAGCTGTTACTCCACAGCGTTCTCCTGTTAATCGTTCGTTTCTCTTTCCTAACTCTATTCAGACTGCTGCTCTGAAAGATGTTTACACTGTAACTGAGTCTAATGAGCAAGCTCAAATCTATGCTCACAAGGCTGAATCATTCCAGTTTAACTATCTTCCCAACTTCCAAGCCTTCTGGGATACCTATCTTCAGTTCCAGAATAAAGACTTGGCTGATAAGATTGCTCTCAGCAATAATCAGTTCATTGAAACCAACATGTGGTTCAATGCTATCAACGTGTATCTGTGCGGTACAGGCATGGTTGGTGGTTGTCCTCGTGGTATGGGCAATACTGCTGGTAATGCTGCCGGCACAAAGACTGCTGCTTGGCTTCTGAATCTAGTTCTTGGCTCGCCTGGACAACCTGGTGTTACACAAGATTTGACTTTGAGAGACTTGTCTAATGCAGTTATCAACTTGCAAGAAGACCTTCGTGCTCCTTCTTTCTCTGGTCTTCGTAATGTAGCTAAAGATAATGAAGGGGTTAAAGGCAAGTTTGTGTTCGTCACTTCTGGTGAATTGTGGCAGTCTCTTATCTGGGATCCAAACGTGCTTAATAAGCTTAATGGTTTGGCTCCTTGTGATATGAACACCTTGTTCCAAGATTTCAAAGGTCTTTTGTTTGGTACAGTTACTACCAAGTGCGTTCCTTATCCTATTCGCTTTAGTTCTGCTAACATTGTTGATACTGCTGGCAATGTGTTGTGGACTGCGGGTATGCCGATTGATCCTGAAATCTTTGACCTTACCGACAATAAGTGGAAGCCTAATCCTTATTACACCAACATCAACAGTGCTCAGTTCGAAGTTAACTGGTTGATGGGTGATGGTTATGCTCGTACTATTAAGGTTGGCCCTCCTCCGAAAGAGTTTGCTAATCAGAGCATTAGTGCTCAGAAGTTTTACAAGATGCAGTGGAATGGTGAGATTCGTCTTACTGACCA
>CAZVYV010000273.1:0-4651 GCA_964630985.1 uncultured Occallatibacter sp. | reverse complement strand
CCGCGATGATCTTCTTCTTGAAGAACTATGGCGGAATGGCGGATGTGACGCGCGAGCAGAACCGGCCAGCAGAGACTAATGACATACCGCTCCCAAGAGAATTCTCGGCAACTGATTCAAGTCGTAAACCCAACTGAGCGGCAATTAGAATTCCTGCAAGCAATTGCAGAGCATGACTTTGTGCTTTATGGTGGTGCGGCTGGCGGAGGCAAGTCTTACATCCTTCGCTGGTGGCTAGTTATTTTCCTTATTCAGATATTCCAGTATAAGAAGCTCCGCAACGTCAAAGTAGCTTTGTTTTGTGAAGATTATCCGAGCTTAAATGACCGCCAAATCAGCAAAGTTAAATTCGAGTTCCCGGAATGGCTCGGCAACTACAACAGCCAAATGCACGAGTTCACGCTCGCAACGGAATACGGAAGCGGCATTCTCGCATTCAGGAATCTTGACGATCCCAGTAAGTATCAGTCCGCAGAATTTGCTGCAATCGGAGTGGATGAACTCACAAAGAATCCTAAGGAAACCTTTGACTTTCTGAGGTTCCGCCTTCGCTGGCCCGGCATTGAGCATCCGAAGTTTGCTGGGGCTACAAATCCCGGTGGCAAAGGTCATGCGTGGGTTAAAAAACTCTGGATAGATTCCGAGTTTCCGGCTGAACTGGAGCGCATCAAGCAGCAGTTTGCCTTCGTAAGAGCTAAGGCAGCGGACAATCCGCACCTGAATGAGAGTTATTACGATTCGTTGCTGACATTGCCGCCCGATATGGCGCGAAAGTTTGCGGAAGGCTCTTGGGATGTTTACACAGGCCAATTCTTCCCTCAGTTCGGCCCGCATTGTGTAATTGAGCATAAAGAAGCTCTAAAACGAATCAAGCCGTGGTACACAAAATGGCTATCAGGCGATTGGGGTTATGAGCATCCGCACGCAATCTATTGGCACGCCAAGGATGAAGACAATTGCGTAATAACGTACAGGGAACAGTGGGGCCGGAGGATAGGCGAGCCCGAACTGGCTGGCTTGATTACGGCAAACAGCGCAACGGAAAGACTATCTTCGTTCCCATTCAGTTGGGATGCGGGACGACTGAGCAATCGGAGTCATCCGAAGTACCCACGCTCGATCAACTCATTGCTTGGGGAGAACTTAGGGGCTGGGATACCGAAGCCGCATCCTGCGGACTCAAGCCCTGGTAGTCGAATCTCTGGCTGGCGTTTGATGTCGCAACTAATTGACGCAAATATGTGGCTTATCTCAGATGCCTGCCCAAAGCTAATTCAGTGCATTCCGACACTGATACGCGACGAAGACAACGAAGAAGACGTTCTCAAGGTTGACTGGTCGGAGAACGAAGTAGGCGACGACCCGGCAGATGCCGCACGTATGGGCCTGCAATACATGCTCGGAAAGTCTGCCATCCCCATTGATGTGCAGCGTCAGAGATTGCTTGCAAGCGTAAGAGAACAAACGATTGGCGCACAAGAAGGCCCAATGGACACAGACCAAGCCGTGGCAGTTTATAACAGGCAAGCCTTCGCAGATAGAAAGTTTCAGGCGGATTTAAAGAAACGCCGAGAGCAAGCAGCACAGAGGGGACGATGGCGACGGAATTAGAACTTAAGTGGCAGCAGGACATCGTTGACGCGCGGCTGCGGAAGATTGCCGCGAAGAAAGAGCGGCGCGTTCTGAGGCACAAGACTCAGGCGGATGCCCGTAAGCTCATCCAAAGCCACAAACAGGGCTTGTGCTGCACTACGGCGCAAATCAAGGCCAACGCCAAGCTGGTCACAGACAGGTACCTCAATGCCTAACTGGTGGTTTGTAGGCTGCTCGCTCGAAGCTTTGGCAATCTGTGGGATTGTTGCCTACTACTTTGCCCTGCGCATAACGCTGCTCGAAAAGAACGAGCGCATCGAAGACTTGCAACAGCAGATTGTAGCCTCATATTCGCAGGTTAAACACTTTCAAAGCGTGAACCTGATGTTGGCGGAGAAGATTGCGTACCGCCCGCCCGTGACGTTGCCGCCAGCGGAAGAGAAGAAAGAAACACCCCGACATCGTAAAGGCGTTAAGTGGGCATCGGCCCGCAAGCAAGCTGAAGAATTAACCGAGAACTAAAATTCAAAAGGAGACACTTATGAAATTCGGCGACGTAGTTATCTATGAAGAGGGCGGAAAGAAGTACAACGCGGTTGTGCTGGGGTTCAGGGACTTGGCTGACCATATGGGCACAAACAATGAACCGCTGTTGAATATTGCCTTTGCCCGCGAAGTCTTGGACATGTACAGCAAGCCGCAGAACCTCGCAGGCACAGGCTCTTGGTCTAAGTTGCTGCAAAATAGGGTAGATGTGGCGCACAAGAGCCATGAATACTCAGATGATGCCAAGAAGAAATACGGCAACCGCTTTGAAGGTGGGCGGTGGTCTGAGGCGGTAACCACCGTGCAGACAGTGAAGCCAATTGAAGCTGCAAAGCCGATAGAGTTAGCGAAGCCAGCTCCTCCGGCTGACGCGAAGCCGACAGTTGCGAATCCCGTGCCTCCGAAGGTGAACTAATGTTTACCCACCCAAACCCACAAGTCCGGCGTATGCACGAGAAGCATGGCAAGCCCGAAGGCAAAGCCGAAGCCAAGCCTGAAATGAAACCGCAACCTGAAGGCATGGAAACCGAAGAAAAGGGCCACGTAGAGATTCACAAAGGCCCGCCCTCGGATGGCACGATGCCTGAAGCTGGGTATCACACAGTGCATCATCCGGGCGGAGAAATGAAGGGACATGCTTCGCTGCACGATGCTCACCACGCCGCAAACGACCACATGGGCGAAGATGGATGTATGGGCGCAGACTGTGACGACCACGGCCAAGGCGGTGGTGGTGGATTGGAAGCTGCCGCAGAAGGTTCCGAGTATTAAAGTTCCAACCTCAAAAGGAGACAATTCAATGAAATACGTAACAAGGATTCTCGCAGCATTGATTCTGGTTGGGGTTGCTCTTGGGCAATCTCCTGCGCCGCCTGAAGGCATTTCGCGCACTTCTGGGCGGTTCATCGCGTCAAACTATGCTTATGGGGTAACGCCCATCACGGCAGGAGCGCTAAAAGTATCCGCTGGAAACTCAGCAACCGGAGCGCAGACCATCACATTGACTCACGGCGCGATTGCTTTGGGCGATGGTCGGACAATCTACCCTCTCCAGTCAAACGCTCCCATCACGATTGATGTGGGCGCAAACGCTGAGACAGTCACCCCTTCGGCGGTTTCCGGCTGCACCAGCACTGTGGATTATGCTCTGACTTGCTCAGTGACGGCGACGTTCAATAACTTGCACTCTGCTGGCACGCCTATTACCTCCGGGACTGCTGGCCTTCAGGAAGCGATCAACGATGCCTTCCTGTCTGGTGGCGGAATCGTTGTGGTTGACACCTTCTGGGGAACCATTGGTGGAACCAATACGATCTTGGCTGCCGCAGTTTCTTATGTTGGGGTATCGGTTGAGGATACACGCACCGCGCAGCTCCAGTATTGGAACGTCCAGCAAACCGCTTCGACGTTCCTAGCGGTTCCTACCGTGCTCTCGGCATCCACGGCAGTTCCTTCCGCAACTCCGGTAGGAGCTTTCGGAACAGGCACGTATTTCATGTGCGTGGCTTATGTGGATGTTGCGGGGCAGGAGGGGGCTTGTTCTACAACCTTCTCGCAGGCTGGCTTGGCGACCGGGTCGTTCATCTTCAGCGCTCCAGCAGCTTCTACGGGAGCGGTAGGGTACACGATTTACATCTCCCTGACTGGCGGCACCTATTCGCTGGCCTACCAAGTGCCGCTAACGTCTTCCGTCTGTACGCTGACAAAGGTGGAGACGGTTACCCCGGCTTGCGCGGTGACGAATACGACTTACGGGCAGACGGGTGCAACGGCAACGGTGACGGCAATTACCGTGAACACTTCGCCTGTGGATATGCAGTTGGGTGGAGTTTCGGGAACCTTGCTGACTGGAAACCCGAACGGTCGAACGACCTACGGGTACGTGCCGAGTTCGCATCTAGCGGCCAACGGTATGCCGACCATAAATCTTCCATTCACTGCTGGCGGAATTGGCTCGGCAACACCTATTTCCATTGGGACAGTAAACATTCCCGGTGGAATTCTGAACTTCGTAGGCAAAGAGATTCGAGTCTGCGGAAAGTTTATCAATACGGATGTAAACTCAACCGTCCAGAACATCAACATTTACTATGACGCGGCTGGGTCTAACGTTGCTGGTTCTCCGGTGCAGATTGCTTCCCTTTCGGCTAATGCTGGAACAGGCACGGCAGCGACCTATACCGGGAACTTCTGCTGGACTGGTGACACTTCGGTATCGGGTTCTGGCGCTACAGCAGGTTCGATATTCGGGGATTATAGTTTCCTGGACTATTATCTGTCGGCGACTCCCGGAAACGCCTTTCCGCAAGTCGGTGGCGACACTAAAACGGCAGCAGTTGCCTCCATCAACCTGAATGGTACCGCTGGATTCTCGAACCGCATCTCAATTGTCCACACCAACACCACGGGCAACAATACTCCGACACTACAGAACTTAACGCTGGAGGTGCTGTAAGTTGCCGTGGAAGTCAAAAGCTCAAGCTCGCTGGGGGCACTCCTCCAGCGGGTTGAA
>CAZVYV010000272.1:0-4654 GCA_964630985.1 uncultured Occallatibacter sp. | reverse complement strand
CTTCGCTCATCGTCGACCTGCATTCCCATGACATTTCGGAGTTCGACGCCGTCCTGCGCAGCCTGGGATTGGAGCGCAATGGCAAGAGAGGAACAGCGGCTCTGCCTGTGTCCCTTATGGGACAAGCCGATTTTCACGGCTCCTGGACAGGCTCCTTGGTCAAGCAACACATCTCAGGCACGCTCAAGGCCACGCAACTTGCTGTCGAAATGCCGGCCGCGGCCGGCGATTCCGCCCAGCCTCGCCTGCTGCATCTGGATTCAGTTGGCGCTGAAGGCAGTTATTCACCATCCCAGATCTCGATTCAGCACGCTCAGTTGCTCCATGGGAATTCCAGAATTGCGTTGAGTGGAACACTCGACGCGACTCTTGGAGCTGGTTTCCCATCGATGCCCCATCGTCACTCCACAGGCAGTCCGCAACCAACCTACGATGGCGACTCCGTCCTCAATGTGAGCGTTGACGCCGCCCACATCGGCATCGCGGATCTGCAGCCGTTTTTTGCCCAGAGCTTTCCGGTCACCGGCGAATTCGATGCACAATTCACGGCCAACGGACCGCTCGGCAAACCCGCGGCTTCAGGCTCGTTGCAGATGGATAGCGGTATCGTGTATGGCGAGCCAGTTACGCAACTTCGCGTCCAGGCCGCGCTCGCCGGCCATCGGCTCAAAGTCGTCTCGGCCCGCGTCACAGATGCCGGTGGGCTGATCTCCGCCTCTGGAAACTACGACTTCGACGCCAGAACCTTTGACGTCGACGCGCACGGCTCGGCAATCGACATCGCTCGCATCGGCTGGGTCGGCCAGCACAATTATGAGGCGGCCGGGAAGCTGTCCGTTGACGTCAGCGGCTCTGGCTCGCTCGACGATCCGCAGCTGAATGCGCACGCTTCCGTTGACTCTCTCGCATTGGGCGGCCAACAATTCGGCGCCTTCGAGGTTTCGGCGCAAACCGCCGGTCATCATCTGACCTATGACGCGACCACACAGTTGCAGGGGGCCGACCTGCACCTGAAAGGCCAGACAGCTTTAGAAAGCGGTTACGGAACGCAGGCTCGCATCGAGTTTTCCCAATTCAACGTCGGCGCTCTCCTTCGCATGGCGCATGTCAAGGCTTTCACCGCCGACTCCGCGCTCGCCGGAACGATCACGATCGACGGCCCACTCTCCGATCTCAAGCAAATTCGCGGCGACGCCCAGCTCCGCCAATTGGCAGTCACTGTCGCCGGCGTCCATTTGCAAAGCGACAGCGGCATGCACGCCACGCTTGCCGATGGTCGCGTCCGAATCGATCCACTCCACGTAACCGGCGACAACACCGACCTTCGCGCCGACGGAAGCCTCTCGCTCGAGGGCGAGCAGCAGCTCGATCTTGCCGCCAGCGGCTCCATCAATCTCAAGCTCGCAGAAACGCTGGATCCCGACCTCACTGCGAGCGGCGTAACCACCTTCAAGTTGGAGGCCCATGGCCCTCTACGGAATCCTGGTCTTCAGGGCAGTGTTGAGTTCCAAAACGGGTCTCTTTCGCTGGAGGATCTGCCCAACGGCCTGAGCCAGTTGCGCGGCACGCTGGAGTTCAATCAGAACCGGCTTGAAGTAAAGTCCCTCACGGCCATGACGGGCGGCGGGCAACTCGTCGTGGAAGGCTACCTTGCCTATCAGCATGGCATTTTCGCCGACCTAACTGTCACGGGAAAAAGTGTTCACATTCGCTACCCGACCGGCGTCAGCTCGCTGGCAGACTTGAGGCTGCAGCTTCAAGGGCCGCAATCGAACCTCCTCCTCAGCGGGGATGTGCTGATCACGCGTTTCGCTGTCAGCCCCGACCTCGACCTCGCCGCCCTCGCGGTCCAGGCCAATTCCTCGGTCCAATCCATTGCGCCGCCCAATGCTCCTTCGAACCATGTGCGGCTCGACGTGCACATCTCCTCTTCGCCTCAGTTGAACTTCCAGAACGCATTCGCCAAGCTGGCCGGTGACGTGAATCTGCGCCTGCGCGGCACCATGGCATCCCCATCGTTGCTCGGCGCAGTTTCAATCACCGAGGGTAGCGCTCTCATCGCCGGAACCCGCTACGAACTTGAGCGCGGCGACATCACCTTTACCAACCCGGTCCGAATCGAGCCCATCATTGACTTGAGCGCAACGGCGCATGTCGAGGACTACGACATTTCCCTCGGCCTTCACGGTACGCCGCAGAAGCTCAGCGTCTCCTATCGCAGCGACCCTCCGTTGCCCGAAGCGGACGTGGTGGCGCTTCTCGCACTCGGCCACACGGCCAATCAGCAGCGCCTTTACACCCAGCAGCAGGAGCAGGCCATCAGCAACCCCACCACCGATGCGCTCCTCGGCGGCGCGCTCAACGCTACGGTCTCAAGCCGCATTCAGAAGCTCTTCGGAGCCGGCTCCGTAAAAATCGACCCCAATTACCTAGGCGCATTCGGCAACTCCACCTCGCGCATCACGGTGGAGGAGCAGCTGGGCCGCAACGTCACCCTCACCTACGCCACTGACATCAACACCACCAGCCAGCAGTTGCTCCAGGCGGAAGTCGCCATCAACCACCACGTCTCCCTCGTTGTGGCCCGCGATGAATCCGGCGTCTTTTCAATGGTTGTCAAAGCCACACGCCGCTACCGGTAGCCCGCCGGCGCGCGATTGCCAACATAATCCGCGCAACCAATCGCACCCTTTCTGTGTCTAAACAGACCGGCAGACATGCCGGGCGCCGTCTCATCCATCAGGAGGCCGGCGCCGGAATACACAAAATCCTGATGATGGAGGAACTTGCCATGAAAGGAACCATCAATCGTCGCAACTCACTTCTCTTTGCCGCGGCTCTTTTGGGTGCGATTCTGGTCTTTCCCCAGCTCTCGCAGGCGGCCGCCGATCAGGACGTCGCCAGCACCGTGCGCGCCAAGCTCAACAAATCGCAGTTCAAGGATGTTCAGGTCAATGTCGACGCCAACGGCGTCGCCACTTTATCGGGCACCGTCGGCGACTACGAGAACAAAGCCGACGCCGACAAGATCGTGCACAAGATCAAGGGTGTATCCGCGGTCCGCAACGACATTCAGGTTTCCGGACCCGATGTTCCCGATGCCCAGTTGCAGAAGACTCTGATCGATAGGATTTCGAGCGACACAATTGGCTACGGCAATGTGTTCGACGCCATTTCCATCAACGTTCAGAACGGCGTCGTTACGTTGAGCGGTCATTCTCACGACTATCCCAACCGCGACTCCGCACTGGCCGTCGCCTCTACAACGCCCGGTGTCAAGGACGTGATCGACGACATTGAGGTCGATCCGGTTTCGCCAATGGATAACAACATCCGGCTCGCGGTAGCGCGCGCAGTGTACGGCTACCCGTCGTTGAACCGCTACGCCATCGATCCCGAAAAGCCGATCCGCATCTCGGTGCAGAATGGCCATGTGGAGCTGTACGGCGTGGTCGACTCGCAAGCCGACAAAAACGTTGCTGGAATCCAGGCCAACACCGTTCCCGGAGTCTTCAGCGTGGAAAACCACCTTGAGGTTGCCGGTCAGCCTTCTGAGAAGTAGTCGTCTCGTCTGCAACACCTCTGGCTGCGTCCATCCTTTCCGTTCGCCGCGGCGAACGGAAAGGGTGGAATGCGCGCCCGCAGAGCTTCCTCAAACTTAACCACGATCAACTCCCGCAATTCCCCAAAAACTGGTTATGCTGTAGGGTACCTTTCTGCACCAATCGGCGCGGCAGGAGGATTTCTGCGCGCGTGAAGGAGCCTCGATGGAGCCGCGGTCGCAGCCCGCATTGGACGAACAGCGGCAGGCCCCTGCCGACGCCGCACCGAGCTCGTCGCAACCGGCTCTGTCACCTGGCCGCGATTTCGACTGGGTCTTCATCGGGCCGCATGGATTGCGCGTCGGCTGGTCCCTTCTTCTCTTCGCTGGGCTTTACTACCTTTTCCGCGAAGTTGTCGGTACGCTCTTCTTTGCGGCCGGTCTCATTCACGACACGCCTCCCGATTCCGCGGGCGATGTCCTGATCCTGGAGCTCGTTCCGTTTGTTTCGCTTCTCGCCGCCGCCCTCGTCATGATCCTTATTGAGGATCGCAGCATCCTCAGCTACAACCTTGCCGGCCCGCGCCGCCCGCGCCGTTTTTTCACTGGCATCGCCGCCGGATTCGCCGCGATTTCGTTGCTGGTAGCGGGCCTGGCCTGGGGCGGATGGCTGCGCCTCGCGGGAGCGGCATTGCCTGCCACGGCGGCAATTCGCCTCGGCGCAATGTGGATCGCCGCTTTTCTCGTCGTGGCCTCAGTTGAGGAAGGCCTGTTTCGCTGCTATGCGCTCTCCACGCTCACACGCGGCATCAATTTCTGGTGGGCTCTCGCCGCCCAGGTTGCCATGTGTTCTTACCTGGCCTTCGATACAGGACGCAATGGCGCATACGGCGTCTACCTGGCCGCGGCACTCGGATTTCTCCCCTGCCTGATCCTCCACCAAAAGTCAGCCCCACGCAGTGGTTTCTGGCAGGCTGCGTGGGTGACGTCAACGTTCTTCGGCTTCTATCACACGTCCAACGGTGGAGAAAACTGGATCGGCGTCTTCGCGGCCGCCGCCATCGGCTTCATGTTTTGCGTCAGTGTCTTCGTCACCGGCTCCGCCTGGTGGGC
>CAZVYV010000271.1:0-4701 GCA_964630985.1 uncultured Occallatibacter sp. | reverse complement strand
ACCACCGCCTCGGGCCGGTCGATTTCGTTCGCCTGATGGAAGAGGCTCTGATCCGCGTTTGCGGGGAGTTTGGCGTCCGGGCCGGACGCATCTGCGGATTGACGGGCGTGTGGTGCGGTCTTCCCGAGCCACAGGTTTCGTCCCGTGATCTCGATCGTGAAGGACCGATCTCATCCAAAGCCTTGCCGCCCGCAGGGCGGGAACGCAAAATCGCCGCCATCGGAATTCATGTCGCCCGCGGCGTGACTTCGCATGGATTCGCGTTCAACGTGACCACCGATTTGCGCGACTTTGCGCTCATCAATCCCTGCGGCATCACGGATCGCACGGTTACAAGTCTCGAAAGGGAAGTCGCCGATTCGAAATCGCTGCCCAGCCTGGAATCGCTCGCTCAACGGGCCGCGCATCATTTTGGCGAAGTGTTCGATGAGCCGATCGCGCTCGTTGAAAGCCTCACCGCCCTTCGCGCGCAGGCCGACACCCGGTCTGATTCGCCGGGCCCCGATTCTCCGGCGCGCGAGTTTCCCACGCAAGAATTCCCGGCTCAAGACACGCCGCTCCAGATTCCGCCTGAGATCGAGCGCCTGCGCCACGGGAAAGGCCGCCCCGTTTCGGCATAGTCCCTGCCTGGACCCAAGCTTGAACGTCCCTCCGGTTCGTCGTGCCCGCGATTTATAATCCGGCAGGAGCCAAGGTACATGCCGCGCCGAATTTTTGCGGGCGCGCGCCGGAACGTGAAGAGAGGAACGCATGTCGACGGAAGTTCCCATGCCCCAGTTGGGCGAGTCGATCTTCGAGGGCACGATCACCAAATGGCTCAAAGCCATTGGCGACACGGTCGCTGTCGATGAGCCTCTCTTCGAGATCTCTACCGACAAGGTCGACGCCGAGATTCCATCGCCGGTTGCCGGCGTGCTGGCTGAAATCCGATTCCCCGAAGGCGCGACCATCGAGGTGAACACCGTCGTCGCGGTGATTGGGGAAGCCGGTACAAAGGTTGCCACTCCCGCGCGGGCTGCGAAGCCGTCTGCACCGCAAGTTCAGCCGAAGGCACAGGCTGCCGCGAAGCCAGCCGTCGCTCAGCCGCCTGTCAGAGAGGCTACCCCACCGCAGGTGGCGCAGGTGCCAGGCGGCCGCATCCGCTCGTCGCCGCTTGCGCGCCGCATTGCAAAAGAGCACGGCCTAGAGCTCGGCCGCATCGCAGGCACCGGTTCTGAGGGCCGTATCACAAAGGATGATGTTCTGCGCGCCGCGAGCGCGCCCGTCGCACAGTCGCCAGTCCAAAAGGCTGCCCGACCGCAGGTGGCCGCAACGCAACTGCCACAGCCGGCGGTGCCGCCACCCGAGCTCGCCTCGCTCCCGGCCGATCCGGTTCCTCTCACTCGCATGAGGGCGATTATTGCCGAGCGCATGCTCGAGAGCGTGCGCGTCAGCCCCCACGTTTACACGGTGTACAAGGTCGACATGACACGCATCGCGCGCCTGCGCGAGCAGCGCAAGGCGGCCTTCGACACGCGTAACGGCGTCAAGCTCACGTTTATGCCCTTCATCGCCGCCGCCGCCGTCGCCGCGCTGCGCCGCTGCCCCATCGTCAACGCGTCGGTCGAGGACACCGTCCAGGGACTGGCCATTCGCTATCACCGGTCTATCGATTTAGGGATCGCCGTCGCTCTCGACTGGGGACTCATTGTGCCCGTCATTCGCCACGCTGAGCAGCGCAACTTTGCCGATCTCGCGCACTCCATCGCCGACCTCGCTTTGCGCGCACGGTCAAAGAAGCTATCGCCTGACGAGGTAGGCGGATCGACATTCACGCTCACGAACGCCGGCGCGTTCGGCGGCGAATTCGGCATGCCGATCATCAACCAGCCCGAGGCTGCCATTCTCGCTGTCGGCGGCCTGCGCAAAGAGCCGGCCGTGTTGTCCGATGCTGAAGGCAACGACACGATCGGGATTCGGTCGATGCAGTACTTCTGCCTCGGCTTCGATCACCGCCTCATCGACGGCGCCGACGCCGGCAAGTTCATGCTGGAATTCAAGAAAACGCTCGAGGGCTGGAACCAGGAGATCGGCTGACGGCTCGCGATCGCTTCGCCCGCCGTGCCGGATCAGGTCGGGCCCGCAATAATCGAATCTAAGAATCACCCTCAAGTTGCTGGCGGCTTCACCGACGCTTCAAACGCCGCAGTCGCTTCGTGCAGCTTGTTGAAAATCATGCTCGGCCCGATTGCTTCCGTCACGTGGTGCCGATTGAAATCGGATTTCAGATCCCATGGCACGCGTGCAAACGCCAGCTCAACGCCGGCCGCTTCGAGGTTCTTCTTGAGCGTCTCCACGATCCGGGCCGCCGTGTAATCCAGGTGCGTCATCGCCTCCGCGTCGATCACCACCCACTTCACGGCGGACGGCATGGGCTGCAGGATCAGCGAAATCTCTTCAACGAACCGTCCGGCATTGGCATAAAAGAGCTCTGCGCCAAACCGGTAGAGCACGAGGCCCGGCTGGGTGACCACATGCGGCGCCGCGGGAACAAGATTCCAGATTCCGTCTGGATTGTGCTGCAGCACGCCGCTATGCGGGTGATAATCGTGGCGCACGACGCGCGCCAACGAGACCAACATCGCCAGTACGATGCCCTCTTCCACTCCCACCAGAACCACGACCGCTGCCGTCATGACTGCGAGCGCGTATTCCTGTGGGCTCTCCGACCGAATGTTCCGAAGTTCAACCAGGTTGATGAGCCGAAGCGCGACCAGGAACACCAGCGCGCCCAGAACGCAAGTCGGTAGATACTGGAGCGGCACGGTGAGAAACAGCAACACCAGCCCCACCACGACCGCCGTCGCCACCTGCGCCATCTGGCTCTTGCCGCCGGCATCTTCCATCATCGCCGTCTGCGTGGGGCTGCCGTTCACTGGAAATCCGCCGCTCAGCGCCGCCGCGACGTTTGCAGCCGAAAGCCCATACAGGTCGATATTCTCATCCACCTTCTCGTAGTGTTTCGCCGCATAAATCCGTGCGGTGGCCGCGCTCTGCGTAAGAATCATCACCGCGCACGAGGCCGATACCGTGACGAGCAACTCGATTTCTTTGCGATTCATCTCGCGAAGGCTGAGCAGGGCCATCAATCCCAAATGAGGCAAACCGCCGGTGACCGGCCCGATGGTCGCAATTCCGTGTCCTGCAAAATTCCACTCGGCGCTTGCCGCAATCGCGCCCACAACAGCGACCAGGGCTCCGGGGATCTTCGGAGCGAAATGCCGCAACAGCAGAACAAATGCCAGCACCGAGGTAGACAGCAACACTGTCGGCAAACTTGCCCGCGGTAATCCCCGACCCACTTCCCAAAGCTCGACCACAGGACGGCGCGAATCCACAGGCACGCCGAATATCTCGCTCAGAACGGAGATTCCCACTTGAAACCCCACGCCAGTAAGAAAACCAACCAGAACCGTCCGTGAGAGAAAATCCGCGATAAACCCCAGCCGCAGCAGCCGCGCAAGCAGCAGAATGACAGCCGTCATCACGGCCACAATGCACGCGAGAGCAATGTATTGAGCACTGGAAGGTGTTGCCGCACCCGAAATACCGTCGGCGAAAATTGCAGCCGTCGCCGAGTCCGCCGCCACCACGAGGTAGCGCGACGAGCCGAACGCCGCGAACGCCAACAGCGGCAGCAGCAGCGAGTAGAGCCCCGTCACCACGGGCATTCCCGCGATCTTGCTGTAGCCCAGAACCTGCGGAATGTCCATCGCGGCCATCACGACGCCGGCGAGCGCATCGCGCAGAGCGGCCGCGCGCTGGATTGGACGTAAGCCTTGAAACAGATTCACAGCCTTAGAGCTCCTGTTCAGCGATCAGAACAAAGTGGCATGGCAACAACACAAATTTGCAGCCGGTTTCATCGAGACTACTACTCGGTCCAGGCCTTGGCGCGCTCCACGGCCTTTTGCCAGCGACCGCGCCGTTCTGCTCGTTCGCCAGAGTCCATCTTCGGTTCAAAGCGCACGTCGCCCTTGCGCTCGGCTCGCAGAGCATCGGGGCTCGGCCAGAATCCTGTCGCCAGCCCGGCCAAATAGGCCGCACCGAGTGCCGTCGTCTCCGTTACGCGGGGACGAACAACGGGAACGCTGAGAATGTCGGCCTGGAACTGCATGAGAAGATCGTTGACCGCGGCGCCGCCGTCGACTCTGAGGGCCTGGAGCGGCGCGCCTGTTTCGCTGTGGACGGCTTCGAGCACGTCAGCTACCTGGAACGCGATCGCTTCGAGAGCCGCACGCGCAATTTGTCCCGGCCCAGTGTCGCGGCGCAACCCGATCAACATGCCGGCTGCATGCGCATCCCAGTGCGGCGCGCCGAGGCCAACAAACGCGGGCACAAATACCACTCCGCCGGTGTCGGGCACGCTCGCGGCAAGCGCTTCCACGTCGGAGGAGGCGACGATGAGTTTCAAATTGTCGCGCAGCCACTGCACTACCGCGCCGCCAATAAAGATGCTGCCTTCAAGCGCGTATTCGAGACGCTTCTGCGTGCTCGCGGCGACTGTTGTGATCAGTTTGTGCTTCGACCGCATGAATTGCGTGCCGATGTTCTGCAGCAGAAAGCAGCCCGTGCCGTAAGTGTTCTTGGCCTCGCCCGCGCTCCAGCACAATTGGCCGAAAAGCGCCGCCTGCTGGTCGCCGGCAATGCCCGCAATGGCAA
>CAZVYV010000270.1:0-4712 GCA_964630985.1 uncultured Occallatibacter sp. | reverse complement strand
AAAAGACCAAATGAACATAACAAATCAAAGACCAAATGCACAGCAAGTTCCCTCCTTAGAGAAACTTAGCATCATGCTAATGAATGGTACAGACTTTGTACCAATGGTTCAAGACATGATAGACAAGTTTAAATTGCCTTATCTTATAGTAGAAGTTGAAGGGTGGACAGATGATACACGAAGATGGAAAGTAAAGAACAAACTAACTGAAGGAGAACAGTGGCTTAGTAAGTTTATCTCTGTTGATACTGACACAGTTCAGATGAAGAAGTATAGTTCCTTAATGGCGCCCACTCCTCACTCTGTACTTATATGTGGTGAGACAGGTACAGGCAAAGAACTTATAGCTAAGTCAATGATTTACAATAGGACTGGCCCTATTAAGGCTGTCAACTGTGCTGGCTTACCTGAGTACTTAATAGAGTCAGAACTCTTTGGCCATCTTAAAGGCGCCTTTACTGGAGCTGAAAACACTAAGGAAGGAATGATCTCCGCTGCCACTGATGGAGTTATGTTCTTGGATGAAATAGGAGAGTTGCCTTTGCCTATGCAGAGTAAGTTGTTGAGGGTGCTACAAGAGAAAACTATAAGAAAAGTAGGTTCCAATAAGGAGGAATCTATTAACTGTAAGTTTGTCTTTGCTACCAATAGGGACTTAAGAAAGATGACAGAAGAAGGAACTTTTAAGAAAGATCTGTTTGCTCGTATATCTACTCTTGAACTCTTTATTAAACCATTGAGAGAAAGGCAAGATGATCTTGTTCCTATCACTGAGTCTTTGGAAGGTGGCAAAGAGTTCTTAGTCAAGTACAAAGAGCCTTTGCTTCTTGGTGCTCTAGACTTAAGTTGGAATGTACGTTCTTTGGAACAGCATGTTATACGTTTCAATGTACTTGGCTCTGTTCTTCTTAAGCAGTAACAGTATATACTTGTCTATATCAAGTATATATTGCACAAGCTAGTAAGACTAGTTACACTAACTTGGCATGAAAAATGCTATATAAAAAATCTCCTTACTAGACTGTAAGCTGTTGCCAGTCTAGTTTTTGTGTGGGTTAAAATGAATCAAATAACGATTCCCTGGAGAACTAATCGTTCGCTGAAAGTTTGTTTAGAGTTCTTGTTTGTATCAGTATCCATACAAAACCAAGACTGTTTGATTTACACTGTCTGACATAAAGCCTGATGCTTTTAGGCCTGTCGCTTAAGAGCTTACTAATACAGGACAAAGGACAGTGTTACTTTCCATGATGTTGCAAACGCCGGTGAGGTGATAAAGAAGCAACCATGACACTCGGAGAGACGAGACTATAATATAATGACTAAGCGTATACAGTACGGTGGCTAGTTCACCCTCTGTGCTTGTCAGTAAGATAGTAGACAGCACATGGCCAATATGTCTATAACTGCTTGGCCTAAGTTCCCCTTAACCTAATATACTTCAAAGGTTATGTTGACCTTAAGCGGGTGTCAGAAGAACGATACTTGCGAGTGTCATTAGGCGCAATCCTAATCCGACTTAAGGTTTCAATTTACAACTATGTCTCAACAAGAACAAGATCAAATAGACGAACGTCTAAAGGCACACTTTGCTAACCCTAATACTAGGGCAGCAATAGCTTCTGCTGTAGCTTCCAACAGACCACACGGATGGTCCAAACATTCTAAGGCTTGTTACTTTCGTAAGTGTTATGCTGACGAAATACTAGAGCACATAGACAAACAAATAGAGACTGGTCAAGACCTTATCTTTCGTTATGATATATGGTGCAAGTCTCTAAACATTTCTGAGAAGACTCTTTATATTCGCTTCAACCAAGCCATTCTCTTTCTCTTAGAGAAGATGGATCCAGAAGGTAAGTATCAGAAGTGGTATGATAATGTGGACATAGACTGTAAGAAGTCTAAAATTGGCATTATCATGTCTGTGGCTCATATCAAAGATTCCAAAAAGATTCCTGTTGAGCTTATTGAACCTCGTCAATCTTTGCCTGAATGGCGCAAGCAACTTATGGATTGGCTTGAGTCAGATAGCAATGAACCTTTTATTAAAGAATCTATTGCTCTTTCTCCTGATGAGATTGTATCTTTGCGTAATGAGTTTCTTACTAATGATGGTCTTTGTGTTGATATTAAAGCCAACAAGATTGCCATTATCAAAGCATGAACATAGACGACTTATGTGAAATGGATTCTAGTCAACTAGAAGCCCTTACAGATGAACAGTTAATGGTTATCTTTAAACCATTTCTTTCAGTAACAAGACCAGAATTAGCTAGAGCTAACAGAACAAACGCCAAAACAGTCAACAGTAAATTGCCTCCTATTGTAATGACAGAAGCCAAACAGAAAGCTCTAGCTATGCTTAGCGAAAGCGGAGTTGATATGTCATTCCTAAATAGGATGCGGAAAGTTAAAAGATCATGAATGATAAACAAATGTGTGATATGTGTGGGAGCTATGTGGCCCGAACATTCTTAGAGTTTAAAGGTAAAAGAATATATCTTTGTCAACCAGATGCTTTTGCAATGGTTAGAATGATGGCACGTGAAATGCCTGGTGCCTTTGACATTGGATATAGGACTATGGAGCAAGTAGTGTATGGTAAAGAAACTAGTGGGCTTGATGCCACTCCAACTGTGGAGGCGGTACAATGAGCAAGCTAAAACTTAAAATCGATTCTACTTGTCTTGGTGACTCTCATTGTATTCTTAAGTGGTACAACAAAGTTGTAGAAGGCTATCAAGAGAAGAAGATGAACGCCGCTATGCTTTATGGAGTGGGAGTTCATAAGTTCATTGAGACAATGTTCAAGACTAAAGGTGAATTTCCTGTAGCTATAGCTAAGTCTCAAGAAGTTTTCTTACGCATACCTTGCCAAGTGGACGACAAGAAACCATGGCTCAGAGACGTTAATCATCTTAGGTCTACTTGTTATGCTGTATGGTCAATGCAAGTGATGGAAGAAAAGGTGTTTGAAATAGTGTCGTTACCCAATGGAGAGCCAGCAGTAGAACAGACATTTTCAATTCTATGGTATGAGGATGAGTTTGTAGAAATATACTTAGAAGGTACTATAGATAGCGTAGGGAAGTTTGTCAATGGAGCTTATGCTATTCGTGATTGGAAGACTTCATCTTCTTGGGATACACGTTCTTACTTTACTCAATACGAACGTACTCGTCAGTTGCCCATCTATACCATAGCCTGCAAGCGAATGACTAGAGACTTTCCTGACTCAGTTCTAGGAAAGATTGGCGCGCAGAAGATGGGTGCTTTCATTGATGCTATCTTTGTACAGAAAGATCTTAATGGAACTTCGTTTGGTCGCTCTCCTATATTTCAATACACAGATGAGTACTTAGACAAGGTTAGCCTCTTAATCGACATGCAATGCAAGAAACTGTCTGACGCTGTACGTACTGGATTCTTACCTCAAGAGGGATTAATCAATGGAACTTGTATGCATGCGCTATATGGTAAGCAATGTTGCTTTTGGAATGTGTGTAAGTCCAATGAAATGGTAGGAAAGATTTGTCTTGAAAGAGACTTTGTTAAGAAAACATTTAGCCCCCTTGAATACAATTCTTAAGCCTATGGTAACACTACATCTTACAGCCGGGGACGGCAAAGCTTTGCACGTTGGAATCAGGTTTGAGTTTGATAATGAAGATCAACTTAAGCGTGCTCTTGAAAGAGCAGTTCCAATCATAGCAACTACTGCTATGACTACAGTTTATTTAAATACTCTATCTTGGAAATTTGGAGTTGCAAAAGTGCAGCAAAATGCAATGGTGGAACAGTCTGAACATTATAACAAAACAGGAAACTAAAGATCAAAGTATGAGTATATTTATTCCCCCAAACATAAGACCATTATCAGAAGAAACAGATGGACAAATAAGATTAGGTATTCAAGGGCCGCCTTTTGTAGGTAAGACCTTCTCTGCTCTTACATTCCCTAATCCAGTCCTCTTGTCATTTGACAAAAAAGCTAATGCTCACAGTTATAGAACTGATGTGCTTAATGTGCCTTTCTATGATGCTGCTTTTTGTGATAGCATTATAAAGAGAACTAAAATAACTAGCCCTCCCAATCGTAAAGATGCCCTACTGAAATGGCTGGATGTCAACGGCCCGAAGTTCTCTAATGAACAGACCCTTATCTTTGATAACTTTTCTGGCATAGAAGAAGCATTTCACATAGAGTATTGGAATTCTCCGGTGTACACCCAAGGGATGGAGGTTAATACTTATGCTGAATGGGACTTTAAGATTGAGTTCTTTCGTGATCTTCATGTACTATTGAAAGCTACCAAGGCCAATGTAGTTACTATTACTCACGAACAAGATGAGTTTAAGAAAGGCCAAACTACTGGCAAAATAAAGGCTCTATTGTCTGGACAAGCCGGTCAGAAGTTAGGCAAAAACTATACAGATTGGTTTGCCAGTACTACTGTAGGTAAGCCTAGCAGTGCAGAAGAGTTTGCTAAGTTGGCCAAGTGGAGTAGTGCTGATTCAGAGACTATAAAGAAGTGGTGCGAGAGTACTCCTGAACGATATAAGTCTATACACTTGTGGCAGACTCAGGGAGACGATCAAAGAGATTGTGGTACTTCAACTATGTACTTAGCTCCCAAATATGTGCTAGCCACCTATGAATCTTTTCTGCAATACCGCAGAAAGAGTAGTGAACAAACAACAAAGTAAAA
>CAZVYV010000269.1:0-4713 GCA_964630985.1 uncultured Occallatibacter sp. | reverse complement strand
GGGCCATGAGGATCAGAGTGTCCCACATGCTCAAGGTGGCGAGCTGAATTGGCGGTGGAGATCCCATGAAGGATCATGATACCCGCGGTTACGTGGGGCTCACAAACAGGTGTGATCTGCATCAACCAAACGGCGACATGTCGAGTGGTAGGATGCCGGTACATTTCAAGCTTATTGATATTCGGATGGAAGACTCGAAAGAGTTCCAATCTGATACGGCTTCAATCTTGAATTCCCGCGATGGTCTGCAGCTGGGTGCGAGTTTGTTCGAGCGCGCCAAAAGAGCCGATTCCAGTGGAAGAATCGACCCTGGATAAAGAGTGCTGGGGCCAGAAAGTTTGCCCCTTGATTTCCTCAAGGGAGACGAGGTGGGGAGTCCTTCAAGAGTCCTGTTCGTTGGCGGATGCCACATTAATGGCTTTCCGGTGGGCGAAGAATATGCATTCACGCGTGTGGCCCTGGGATGCCTTTCTGAACCCAGGGAGAGTACTCTCTATGCTCTTCCGCTTCTGAATCTTCGCTCAGGGCCGCAAGTCATGGCCGCGTGCCGCGAGTTGAGGCCGGATGCAGTGGTTTTGCAGCTTGGCCATTACGAAGCGCCTGCGTCCTTGCAGAAGAGCATGGGACGGAAACACTCCAAAGAGCCATTCATCGAAGCTCTCGGGAGGGATGGTCTGCCTCGCGTGGAGAAACGCTACAGTCTTTGCCCCGCTACGATGATTGCCGAGCTCGAAAGAATTGTTGCGGCCGGATTGATCATTGCGCTCGGAAGAAAAAGGAGGATGTTCGATCCCGAGGCAATCGCAGTCTCTCTCGATTCAATCCTCGTGAGTTTGAAGGAGCTGCCAATGCGAGGGATTGTTTTGGTCGGCCCGTTTTCAGCGCCGGACCCCGTTACGCGCTTTTTTCGGCGGAAAGCTCTACCTATTTTTGAAGCGGCGGCGAAAAGACATGGGTGCCCCTTCGTCAATGTCTTTTCAATGTTGGAGTCCTGTCAAAAATGGAAGGACTTCAATGCGAACTTCGCCGACCCTCTGCATCTGAGTGTTTCGGGACATCTGAAAGTGGGTGCCCTGGTGGGAGCTGCGCTGAAAAGGGTCATGGAACAGTCGGCCGCGACCGAGGCTGAACCGGCGATGGCAGCGCCAACCAGGGAAGTGGCTCGCACGATCGGGTCGCGTTGGGCAGGCCGGCCAGTGGTTGCGCTGCACACATAAATGCGCCGGATTGCGGCCGGCGACGTTCCTTGCAAGCTCCGGGAAGGCGCAAACCAGGCGAAAATTCGAGGTTGAGCGCCGGCAAATGCCTTAAGCCCGATGAAGTCCATCAAGTTCCGGATTTATGCCATTATCTTCTGATTTGTCCGGCAATCATAGAATCTGATTCTGAAAATTGCACCAGCTCTGTTGCAATCAGTCGATAGTTTGTATCATCTCTGTCTGAGTCTGCGGGACGTGTGGGGAAGAAGCAGACCGCTCCGGATCGATTCCCCCGTTGTCCGAAGTTCAAATACAATGAAGCTGGGATCCCGGCTTCCACCTCTCAAATCTCTGAATGGCGTCCCAGCATCCCAATGAAGATGCGTTGCAACCGACTGCGAACCGTCGCGCTGATCCTGTTGCTGCTGCCGGTGTGCGGTTCGAGGCGTGCGGCTGGGTATTCCCTGCTCACGCACGAGCAGCTCATCGACCTCACGTGGAACGACTCGATCGTTCCCTTGCTGAAGAGCCAATATCCAAATCTGACGCCGGCTGAACTGGACCGCGCGCGTTCATTCGCTTATGGCGGGTGCGTGATTCAGGACATGGGGTACTACCCTTTCGGCGACTCGTTTTTCTCTGACCTGACGCACTACGTGCGCACCGGCGACTTTGTTCTGGCGCTCTTGCGCAACGCGCATAACGCCAACGAGCTGGCCTTTGCCGTGGGCGCGCTATCTCACTATGTTGCTGATTCGATTGGGCATTCGCAGGCGACCAACCGGGCGGTTGCGCTTGAGTTTCCCAAGCTGGCGGCGCGCTATGGGGCGAGCGTGAACTATGCCGAGGGGCCGCACCAGCATGTGCAAGTAGAGTTTGCCTTCGACATCGACCAGATTGCGAAGCACCGAGTGGCGCCGCTCGAATACCTGCGTCACATTGGATTCAGGGTTCCGACGCACCAGCTCGCGCTGGCTTTCTACGAGACATACGGAATTGCCGACGATTTTGGCTCGGGCGCGCGGCATAAGTTCAACAAGGGTGAGTACCAGTTTGCAACGCGGAAGTTCATTCCACGCGTGGCTTACGCGGTCGTGCTCATGAATCGCGGCAAGGAAGTGGCGGAGCCGGACACTGCCGATGCGAAAGAGATCGAGAAGGAATCGGCAGACGCGGCCACGCAATACGATTGGGCCGCTTACCGCAAGAAAGCCGGCTTCGAGACGCATCTGATTGCGGGCGTGCTCCGCATTCTTCCCAAAGTGGGCCCACTGTCGATGGTCGCGATCAAGGGGCCCAGCGAGGCCGCTGAAGCCGATTACATGCACAGCCTGGCCTCATCCACCACAGCGCTTCGCCATCGCCTCACGCTCTTTACGCCACCGGCTGCACGGACCTTGCAGAAGGCGAGCGCAGCGGCTTCAACAGACGCGTTGGGACCACCCGATCCCGAGCACCCGCTGCCCAATCGCGACCTGGACACCGGGCTGATGGTCCAACCCGGCGGCTATCGGCTAACCGATGTGACTTACGCGAAGCTTTTGCGCCGACTGACGCGCGACCCGAATCAGCCGATTCCTCCAGGGATCAAAAGCGATGTACAAGCCTATTATTCCGATGTGAACGCGCCAATCACCACGAAACGAAATCGCCACGCCTGGGCACAAGTGCAAGCGGACCTGAATACGCTGGCCGCGATGCCCACAAGCACCGCGGCCGAGCCCTATCCCACTTATGGCGAGTCGGACCTGCAGCCGGAAAAAACCAAATAGGCGGCAGTTATTTGACGTCGGTCAGGTTGGTTCTCGGTAACAAGACAGGTTGGGCGGGGCGCGCCGATGCGGCGACGGCTGGAGCGCGCACCGACTGCGGATGATCCGCCGGCGCCTGATGCATAGTCACGATGACGGCTTCAGCGGATTTAGCTCCCGCACAACGATAGGAGTGCGGCATCCCCGCGTCGAAGTAGACGGCATCACCGGGCCCGAGCTTAGCTTCCTGTTCCCCGTGTCGCAGCGCCAGTTCACCCGCTACAACGTAGAGGAACTCGAATCCCGTATGCATGTGCGATCTTGGCTCAACATGGTCAGGCAGGGGAATAAATTCCGCAAAGTAAGGATCCATGTGCCGGTCGGCCACCATATAGCCGAGGCTTTCAAAAGTATAGGTAGGCGGCTCCACGCCTGTTTGCGGAATGCGCACTCGATCTTTCTTGCGGTGCACGCGAAAAACAGGCGCCGGCTCGGTCTCAAAGAAGTACGAAAGATCTTTGGAAAAGACCATCGCGATGCGCGCCAGGTTGCGGAGCGTGGGCACCACGCGGCCCGTCTCCAATTGCGAAAGAAAGCTGGCTGAGAGTCCGGTGTGCTTGCCCAGGTCCACGAGGCCCATCGACTTTTTCAGACGCAGGCGCCGGATGCGCTCGCCCAGATGCTTCTCTGTAATAAAGCGCTCGGCGGTGTCGGCATCCGCCAGGGTCTTGTGCATCTCTTCGCCGATGTTCGCCTCGACCGCAATTTTTTCGACCCGATCGGTCATAGCCATAGCCGCTCCTTACAAAGCTAGGATGCAGGTCTGCGGCATTTGTTGTCCAATCAAAATCGATTCTTGTAGGACGAAACTGGCGATCGGGAGCGGGTGACCAGAGCACCGCCGTCGGTTGGTTTGCCAGGGATGCAGGGGGGCACCCCCACCCCCCTTTTCGTGTAAAGTCCTCATTGCAAGCGGCTTAGCTTCGGAATCGTGTCCGTAACCGATTGAAAATAAAGGAGTTAAATTCCAAAGCCGTCAAAAATAACGGCTTGCGGCCACTCCCGGCGGTCAGCGCAGTTTGGCCCAAAACCGGCCAATGTCAGCACCCAATCACGAGCGGAAAAGCCAGCGCCGCGGGACGACGCCGCCCTCTTTTGCACGAGCTTTTCTGACCCTGAATCAAGGATAGCGAATTTGCGAAAATGATCGGCAAACTTGGGGATAAATATATTTCGAGCCGAATCAGGGAGATGGGCGGGTGCGAAGGGATGGAAACGCTTGACAAGCCCCGGAGGATACGCGAGCCGCTGGGTTCGGCTTCGTTGGCTGGAATATGCGTGGGGTGTATGCTGGGCGCACTCATTCTCACCTCAGGCGTCATGCCATTTAGTGGAGATCATGTGATGCGGATCTATCGTGCGTTGATCGTGTTCTGCTGCTGCGCTGTGCTATGCGCTGCTCAAACGGTGAATATCAAACCGGATTTTCTCACTCAAATCCGAGAGAAATACGATGCTCCGTTCGAAAGGAATTTGGAGTCGTTCGATTGCGCTGTGGATTTCAGCTGGAAGCAGCACTTCACAGAGACGACACGCGTAGGCGATGAAGGAACAGACGAGGAACTCGAAACGATCTTTCAGCCGATTCGGAATCGCGTCACGGTGACGAGACAGAGTGTTGCCGTTTCCTCCGGACTCAGCGACGACACAATAGGCAAGCTTCCCCACGGCGGCATGGCCGAGTTCCTGCTGGAGCATGCGGT
>CAZVYV010000268.1:1566-4757 GCA_964630985.1 uncultured Occallatibacter sp. | reverse complement strand
CCCTATAAAAACTTTACCCTTCCCAAAAAGAAAAAACCAGCCGAGGAGGACAGCCCAGGCTGGAGAGTTAGGGAGAAACCTAAGTGCAGTGCATTCGAGACAACATAGCTAACGGAAGCCGGAAGGGGCCTCCGCGGGATCGACGCTATCCGGTTCCGGGATGATCCGCAAGATCGACCCATCCCACGAAAAGAACAGGGTGGATCGTTTCCCGCCGACGCCGACGCTGAGCACGCGCCCATGCCCGAACTCCACCGTGATCCCGGTGTGTGCGTCGATGACGGTCTGTGCTTTCACGCTGATCATGCTCTTGACAACCTCGCTACCTCTGACGCACACTCATGGCACACGAACGAAGGAACGTCCATGGCTCCCCGTCGCCTTTCCCTCTCGGGCTCTAGCGTGATCGCCGGCGCGACCTACGACGAGGACGAGAAGCTTCTCTCGGTGAGCTTCACCAGCGGCAAGAGCTACGAGCTTGCCAACGTGCCCCCTGCGGTGGCAACCTCCTTCGAGGCGGCCGGGAGCCCGGGGCAGTTCTGGAACCAGCAGCTCAAGGGTCGATATTGACCAGGCAGGACCCGGTACGGAAGAAAGCGGAGAAGCAGCGTGGAGCCCTTCAAGCACAATCCACAAGCTCCACCTGGGCACAACGAGAAGGCGCGGCTCGACGATCTCGCGCGAAAACAGGAGAACACCGATGGCAAAGAAGAAATCCATGCCCCCGATGAAAAAGTCGATGGGCAAGTCCAAGTTGATGCCGGCTTCCCGGGGCGCTCCCCCGCGCAGGACGGGTGGCAAGATGAAGCGCGGCGACCAGGGCGGCTGAGTGGTCGGTGAGCTCGACGACAAGGAGCGTCTGATCGTCAAACTCGGGAGCAATCCCCGGCTTGCGCATCAGACGCTGTTCGGGCACCGGCACCCCGACACCACGCCTGATTTTCATTTCGAGATGATCGATGATCTCCATGGACCGCAACGCCGTGTTCTTGAGCTTGCTTTCCGAGGAGCGGCAAAGAGCACTATCGCCGAGGAGTACGTCTGCCTCGGGGCCTGCTTCCGACAATTTCGTAATTTCATCATCGTGGGTGAAAGTTCGACGCGGGCGGTCGAGCGGCTGGCGGCTGTTAAGCACGAGTTCGATTTCAACGAACAGCTCAACTACCTGTTCGGGTCCCTGCACGGACCCGTCTGGAACGAAGACAAGGTGGTCCTGACCAACGGGGTGGTGATTCAGGCGTTCGGCCGCGGGCAGTCCCTGCGCGGCACCAAGCACGACGATCAGCGACCCGATGGCTGTCTGATCGACGACGTGGAAGACGAGGAGAGCGTCAATACCCCGGATGGACGAGACAAGGCGCAGCGTTGGCTCATGCGCACTCTGCTCCCGGCCCTGGCCCCCCGCGCTCGCGTGCGCATGCTCGCAAATATGCTGGACCCCGACTGCCTGGCTGTGCGCCTCAAGAAAACTGGACGGTGGTTGGTGCGCGAGTATCCATGGGAGTATGTTTCGCCGGGCGGTGAGCGTCGTGCTACGTGGCCGTCGCGGTTTCCTCTGGAACACATCGACGGGGTCCGGGAGGAATACGTGAAGTCGGGAATGCTCAACGAGTACATGCAGGAGTACATGGTCCAGGCGGTTGATCCTTCGACGCGAGTGTTCTCAGCGTCCCAGTTCCGGGTGGTGCCCCGGGTGCGGACGTGGGAGCCCACCTGGGCTATGTACGATCCGGCGCGCACAGTTAAAGCGACGTCTGCGCACACGGGTAAGGTTGTCTTCTCGTGGATCGGGACCAAGCTCGTGATTTGGGAGGCGGACGGCCAGCTATGGATGCCCGACGCGATCATCGACGACATCTTCAAGGTCGCCGACACCTATGCCCCGGTAAAAATCGGTGTGGAGAAGGAGGGGTTGGAGGAGTTCATCTTGCAGCCTTTGAGGGCGGAACAGACGCGCCGGAGACAGATTATTCCGGTGACTGTCATGCCTGCGCCTGTGGGCAAACGCGCTTTCATCCGGTCTCTGCAACCGTTCTTTTCTTCTGGGGAAGTGGAGTTTGCAAAGGAATTACCTGTACTCCAGCAACAGCTGTTGAGCTTCCCGACCGGCCGGATCGACGTTCCTAACGCCTTGGCATATGCTCTGCGGATGCGGCCGGGCCTGCCGGTCTACGACAATTTCGGGTTCAAGAATGTTGCAGAAGACCTTGCACCTCTCCGCAACACGCCATGTTATCTGGCAGTCGGAGCCACCCGACAATATACCACGGGTGTTCTTTGTCAGGTTGCCGGAGGGGGACTACACGTATTGGGAAGTTGGGTCCGAGAAGGCGATCCCGGCACCACTTTGGCGGACCTCGTTGTGGATGCACGACTTGTCGCGGGAGGAAATGTATCCGTCTATGCCGGACCCCAGCATTGGAATGCCTACGACACAGTAGGGCTCCGGGCCGCGGCGAAGCGCGCGACGCTGCGCTTATGGACGGGCGGCGGGGAGTTCGCCGGGCGCGAGGAGCTGCGCAAGCGCATCGACGCTCTCTCCCATGGGGCTCCCGCCCTGCAGGTCTCCACCGCCGCCCGGTGGGCACTCAACGGCTTTGCCGGCGGCTTCGCGCGCGCGGTGGTCAACAGCAAGCCCCTGGCCGAGATCGCAGACGACGGCCCCTACCGCATCATGATGGAGGGCCTGGAGAGCTTCACGGCGGCGCTGCAGGGCTCGCTGGGGAGGGATGGCGAGGACAGCCCGAACTATGCTACGGATGCTCTAGGCCGCAAGTTCATGTCGGCAAGGGCAACCCACCATGCCAAGAGCACCTAAGCTCAAGGTCGTCGACGAGAAGGAACCGGCCGAGCCCAAAAAGGGCAAGCCCGACGACAAGGACGAGAGTGCCTGGGGTGATCGTGACGAGGAACTCTGCCACGACACCGAGCTAAAAGAGCAAATCCTCGAACTGACCAAGGACGTCCAGAAGGGCTTTCAGCGCCAGTGGGAGCGCGGCAACGACCAGCTCGACTATTGGGACGTCTACGACTGCGTGCTCTCCGGCAAGCAGTTCTACGCCGGCAACAGCCAGGTATACGTCCCGCTCGTGCATGAGGCGATCAACGCCCGGGTGACGCGGTTCGTCAACCAGATTTTCCCGCGCTCGGCTCGCAACGTCGATTGCATCTCGTCCGACGAGAAGCCGTTC
>CAZVYV010000268.1:0-1466 GCA_964630985.1 uncultured Occallatibacter sp. | reverse complement strand
GAGGCGCTTTCGCGGGGCGGGTCCGTCACGGTGCTGCGCCGGTGGACGAAGGGGCGCATCGAGAAGGCCATAGACGACGGGGAGATCGACGAAGATGAAGGCGAGGCTATTCTCGAAGAAATTGCGAACGCGAAATCGGACCCGAATGCACCGGACGCGGAGAAAAAACACGCTGACGCGGCGGGAATCACCGTCTCTGATGGAGGCAAGATCGTCAGCCTCTACGAAATTTGGACACAGCTCAAGCGAGGCAAGGAGCGCCGGCTTTGCAAAGTCCTCTATGGTGGAGGAGATGCGGAACGCATCCTTTCGGCCAAGCGGAACCCCTACTGGAACGATAAGTGTCCTGTCCTCTCCGCTCCGCTCAGCAAAGTCTCCAACATCTTCAAGGGCGTCAGCAAGGTGAAATTCGCGGCCGATCTGCAGTATGCGGCAAACGACGCGATCAACGAAGGCCTCGACAGCGCGGCCTATGCGTTGATGCCGATCGTGATGACCGATCCCCAGAAGAATCCGCGCGTCGGCTCGATGATCCTCAACCTCGCGGCGATTTGGGAGACGGACCCCAAGTCGACGCAGTTCGCGCAGTTCCCCGCGCTGTGGAAGGACGCCTTTGCGATCGTGGCTTCGGCCAAGCAGGAGATATTTCAGCTTCTGTCGGTGTCCCCGGCGGCGATTGCTCAGTCGACCGGCGGCGCCAACAAAAAGCGCAACCAGGCCGAGATCGCCAATGAGCAGCAGGTCGACATCCTTTCGACTGCCGATGTCTGCACGAACTGTGAAGACGAGATTCTTACGCCCCTACTACGCTGGTTCGTGGAGCTTGACCATCAGTTTAGAAACGAGCCGCTCAGCGTTCGACAGTACGGGCAGCTGGGGCTGCGTGCTAAGATGGAGGAGATACCGCTTATCCAGATGGATCGGCGGTTCGAGTTCCGGTGGTTCGGTGTGGAGGCTGCACGCAATCAGCAAGCCCAGCAGCAGCAGATCGCCGCGGTGAACGTCGTCAAGGGCATCCCGCCCGATCAGATGAAGGGCTACACGCTCAACCTCGTGCCGGTTATATCGCAGCTCCTGGAGAACGTGTTCGGCCCCCGGCTCACGCCCGAGATTTTCCAGGACATCAAGTCCAAGCTCTCGATCGAGCCGGAGATGGAGAACGAGCTGTTGATCGAGGGGCTCGCGTTGCCGGTGCACGAGCTCGACGACGACAAGCAGCACCTGCAGGTGCACATCAAGGCCTTGAGCGAGGGTGATCCGACCGGCGCCGTGCGCGAGCACATGTTCTACCACTCCGAGCAGATGAAGAAGAAAATGGCGATGATGCAGGCGGGCATGGCGCCGATGCAGCGGGGTGCTCCGGGCACGCCTGGCGGCGCCGGGCCCGGGGCGGCCGGCACTCCCCGGCCTGGGGCGATGCCCGGGCAGCCTCGCGGTGGACAGCAGCCCCCCGGTGCTATACATTC
>CAZVYV010000267.1:0-4772 GCA_964630985.1 uncultured Occallatibacter sp. | reverse complement strand
ACGCCGCAATCTGGCGGTTTATGTCGTTGATCTGATTCTGCATCGACAGGATCAGTGCATCTATTTTGGCTGATAGTTGATCGATTTCTCTGGCCTCTACCGGCGTGTGCGCGGAGTGGGAAATAATGTCCTTCTCCTCAGCTTCCAGCACAGTTAACCGAGCCCTCATCGCAGTCAACGACGCCTGCTGCGCTTCCTCGAATGCGCGGTGCTCGCGCAGGGTGAGATACTCTTCCCGCATCTTTGCGATGTCAGCCGTATTAGCCGCTATTTGTTTACTAACATCAACAAACGCAACATCAGACGATTGCCTGACATGCGTGAATTCATTCTCCACTATCGCATAGGCGCCGCCGATTATGACGCATGCGACGCCAGCGGTTAGGACGATGCTAGTCCAGGTGAGTTGCGGTCCGGCAGTCTCGTTAGGTTCTGCCATCGGCCCACCAACCACTATTCCACGTTGCCCCCGCGAGGAGTAACCATCTCCGGACTATGGAGTATACGCTATGACGTTTAGCTATTTATACTCTTTGTCCACACCGCGTTGTCCACGGATGTATCCGTCCCCACGCCGTAATTCATCAATGTGCCGATCAAGATTATTCATCCGTTCTGAAAACTGATCAAGCCTCTGGCTCTGAACCGCAACTGTCGTTACGACTTCATTCAACGCTTTGATATCTTCTTTTAATTCTCTCATAGTCGTATTCTGCGCCTCCAATGTTGCCGCAGTTTTGGCCGATGTCTGCCCCAAGTGCTTTAGCGCCAGTCCACCCCCAACTACAATAGATCCAATTTCGCCTATCTTGAATAATATGTCCAACCAGTCAGCCATCTCACCAGCCATCTTACTAGATTCCTATTTCCGCAGATGAAGAGCCACTGCATTGATTACGACAGAGTAGCTGCCAGAATAGAACAAATTAAGTAATGCTTCCCGAGATGCATCTTCTAAAATTGCAAGAACCAGCATAGTCGCCATCATTCCAAAACCAATGTTCCGATACCAAGCAAGGCCAATGGAATCACTGATGTAATTTGGTAGGTAGTTTGATTGATTTATTTTGCAAACAATATAAACCACCAACACAAAATCAATGCTGGCAATAATCCTGAATACCGCAAGACATATATCCATGGTTCCGTTCCTGGTGCGGATGCATCGCAGTTAGGAGGTAACAGATTTGCCAGATGAGACGTGAACAATAAAGACCGGATCTGTCTTTTTAATTTCGCGCACGTCGCGCCGGCAGAGCAGCATCAGTTTGGCGTCACGGACGGATATCCGGTGGGCCGGCACCTCCAACCAAACGGGCAACCAATTGCACCATCGCAGCGCCAGGACGAACAGTCCTGAGCAGATCGTGGTGTGGACCGTGTTGAGATCGAAGTGAGTTATGAACCCGAATATTGCTCGGATGTCGTATCCCTCGTGCTTCTCGGCCACGGCGAGCATGTAGTGATAGAACTTGGCTGACATCACGTCATCAGCGTCGAGCAGATAGAACCGCTCTCGCCCTCCCGCCTCGATCAGACCCGCATCATAGTCAGACGGTCTGGCCTCTACCCCGGTGGTGTGCGCCCCGACGTATCTTCCATCGGGAAGAACGGCCTCGACGTGCGAGAAGCCGTTAGCATCACTTTCGTTCTGGTCAAACAGGATCAGGTCGGCTATGGCCCACGCCACAAATCGTCGAAAGATATTCGGACGCTTCCCCGTGGCTCCTGCCCTGGGGTCATGAACGAATCTGACGATGATGCTCACTTCTCAATCTTCTTCCCGTTCCGCCGATTGTATAAATTTAGCCTGACAATATTTGCATCGGGTGATCTTGAGCGCGACCCGGCCCGGCACCGTGGTTTTCTTCCATACATGTCGGCACTCATAGGCTTTGCCGACCTCGGCTCGCCAGTGGCGCCGCGCATGCCACGACGCAGCGATGCGATGGAAGAAAATGCCCACTTTTTTCAGATTCCGGCCGGTTGGACATAGCAGTACACATAACCACCGCGACTCAAAAACACGATGCCATGGCCATCCATGTTTCGTGGGATCGGTGCTGATGTCTGCGGATCGCCATCCCCCCATTTTAGTTTATTAGGAGGGATTTCGATCTCTGTGCCAATTTCTACGTGAGGCCTTCCACGTGGCTCGTCAGGGCGATCATCTGTAATCGTGGCAAAGACTTTGCCGCCCCGGACGTGTACCTCATCGGCCCAATATGCATCTGCATCGCCACAGCAACTTGCCCTCGGCGCATCAGGTTGCATGAGCGCCTGATACCAATTGCGCAGGTCAGGATCGGCGTTGGACCATTGTCCAACATCCCTGGCCTGTGCCCCGGCTAGCGCCAACCAAAACCCGCCGATGATCAGACCAAAGGCAAGAAGCAATCTCATTCTCGTCATCACGGTTTGCATCATTTTGGTAACAGCGCTGCTCCAGCAATGACAGCCCCGACCGCGCCTGTCGCTGCGGCGTTAACGGCCTGGATCGGCTCGTTAACCCATGCCTGACAAGATGTAAGACCCCCGGCCAGAGTAAATTCACGGAATTTTTGTCCCAGTAGGATAGGGCCTGGATCAAGTTCCGGCGTTCCTGCAACGGCAGGCGTCTTGATCGTGCCGTCCGTATTGATTACGGCTGGAATGTCGGGAGTGGCAGGAATTACCGCAGCGGCCTTGAACAGTGACAGGGCCGGAGTCAGGCAATTAATGGCATCATTGTCTCCGACCACCGGCGTCCCTGTACTTCCGCTTGTCGCGCTTCCGGCAAATGCCTTGGCACTATCGAGCGCGCGTTGCGTGTCGGTAACAAGCTTATTATTCGCGTCTTGCACACATGCCTTCATCGTCGGGATCAGATTGAACGGCGTGAGTTTTGGTAGCATGGTGATATCCATGCATGGCAATGCCGTTTCTTTTTCTGGCGTTGCGGTTATTGCCGACTTGATCCCCGCATTGGTCTTGTCGAGACCGGCTTTGATCTTGGCGTTCTCAGCTTCGATGTCGGACTTGATCTCCTGCGGCGTCTTGAACTTGGTCTGAGCGTGCGAGGCGATCGGTAGAAGCAGGATCAGGACGGCCAAGATGATATTTTTCATGTGAGATTATTTCCCCTCTGGAGTGGTGGTTCGGCCCAACGTGGCGACAGCCGTTTCGTAAAGCCCGATGTGGTGATACGCAAACACGCCCATCTTAGCAAACAGGTCTCCCGTTGGTTCGCAGCACACCGGAACTATCGGGGTCGGGTGCATGTATTGCAGCGGCGGGAAGCTAAATGGTACATCAGTCACAAGGTCATGATGGGTATCGTTGCCGTTGCGATAGCTGCTTGCCGGGACGCACTCGACTATCTTGGAAAAATCCAAGAGCCCCGGCTTTGGCTCGCCGAAGATCACGCGAGACACCGGAACGTGCCCGTCGACCTTCATCATAGCGGTCATGACAGACGCTCGCGACGCGCCTAGCGAGTGGCCGGATACGATCACTGGCTGGGTCAGAATCGGCGGTGCTTCGGTCCAGACCTTCTCCATGCCAGAGTAAAATCCGACATCGACGTGTCCGATACGGCTAGGCACTGCGATGGCGCGGAGATCATTGATCCAATCCGGTATCGTGATCGACCCGCGAAAGATTATGAGATCGAATCCGGGAAGTTTCTTGATGGCCCAGCAGACATTGTCGTCAAGTCCGGCGTCGAAGTGATCGAATCCTGAGATGATGGCCAGCGGCTGATAGATCAGAGCGCAGTATGAGGCGATCAGCGCGTCAGATGGGGGTGTCATTTGTTGCACTCCGTTGGGACAGGTTGTCCCGACGATGTATCGCACAGATTTGTGACAGGTTTGAAATAGGGTTGATCAGGTTCCAACTGGCCATAGGCCCATGCCTGATATCGGGTCATGCGCTTCGCGCCGCCAGCCTTGATGCACGCTCGGTCGAACGTCACGCTCAGGTCATCCCAGGTCAGGGCGGGACGACAGACATACGGCGTAACTGGATCAGATCCAGCCTTTGGCCATGGCTTGAACACGCCGCGCACCGTTTCGCCCATCGGCGTCATGCAGCTTTCGCGAAACTGGCAGGTTCCGGCCATGCCGGCGCCAGACCACAGCGCCATGGCAACGATGGCGATCAGAGCGCGCATCACGCGGCCGGCTGCGTCGGCTGTGAGACGCTGGTAATGATCTCGCCTGAACGGGTCACTCCCTGCGATATAACGGGCGCTGGTGCGTTAATCGCGTCCGGACCGATAGTTGCCAGCACCTTGGCGGCACGCGCCTGTAGCTCCTGCACGGTCGCTGGATTGGCCATGCTGGCGATTAGTTTGGGACCATTTGCTTGGGCATAGGAAACCGCATCAGCGATTATTCGGTTTTTGACTTCGACGTTCATCTTTCCGGCGAGTTCGTGTTGTGCCTCGCTGGCGCCATAATGCAATCCATTCGTGATGATCTGATCAAGCCGGTCTGACGTGGCCTGAGACAAATCAACCCCGGCTTTTTTGGCGAAATACCGGAACCATTGGACCGCAAACGAACCGATGGCAGTGATGAAGATCGATGCCAATACCCCAAGCAGATCGCCGATCCATGTCCCGAGGCTGACCGATGTCGTCGGTTCGGCCGGCGCCGTCACCTGCACTGCGGCGACCATTGGCATCCCGATGCTTGGATTGGCCGGTGCCGTCGAAACAATAGCTGGCACAGCGGTCTGCGCTTCGATCCGCTGATCTCCCCCGACCGCAAACAAAAATATCAAAACCG